>CAZEKK010000038.1:1293-7138 GCA_964512905.1 uncultured Solirubrobacteraceae bacterium | reverse complement strand
GACTCGGAATCAGTCATCTCGCGGCCGGAGACGGTGCCGCTACACTTCGTGAAGTACGGCGGTCGACCGCGCCGTCATCCGATTTCGCTCCTGGAGGCCATACGCCATGATCACGCTCACCGACAAGGGCGCCGAGAAGGTCCGCGAGTTCCTCTCCGCCCAGTCCGAGCAGGCGGTCGCAACCGCCGGCCTGCGCGTCGGCGTGCGCGGCGGCGGCTGCTCGGGCTTCCAGTACCACCTCGCCTTCGACGAGCAGCGCGACGGCGACGAGATCGTCGAGAGCCACGGGATCCGCTTGCTCGTCGACGCCCAGAGCGCGCCGTACGTGCGGGGCGCGGTCGTCGACTACGTGGAGAGCCTCCAGGGAGCCGGCTTCCAGGTGAACAACCCCAACGTCGTCGCGGCCTGCGGCTGCGGCTCGTCGTTCCGCGTCGCCGACGAGGAGCAGGTCTCCGCCGTCTGATCGGGCGGCCGGACCCGGGCCCGCCGTTCCGCTCAGCTCGGCAGGCCCTGAGCCAGTGCGGCGCCGTCCAGCGCACCGAGCGCCCGCTCGACCGAGGTCGCGATGCACGTGAACGTCGGCGTGTCCTGCTTGGTGTAGGCGCTCGCCTCGGTGGTGCGCAGGCGCTGGACGAGGTCGAGGAAGTCGCCCGGGTTGTTCGACTCGAAGGCGACGACGAACTCCTGGTCGTCCAGCCCGAACGAGTAGCTGGTGTTCAGGTCGATGGACGGGTACTCCTTCCCGACCCGGATGTGCTCCTGCATGATCTCCCAGCGCTCGGCGGCGGGCTTGCCGTACCACTCGCGCGTCTTGACGAACGGATAGACGAAGAGGTACTTCGAGTGGCCGGGCCGGACCTCGAGCCGTGACTCGTCCGAATACTCGCTGGGCTTGGTCATGGCGAGATACGAGTACGGGGTCGTCGCCCACGACATGAGCCCGCTCTGGGAGAGGATCACGTGGAACTCGTGGATGCGGTCGAGGTTGACCGCTTGGGACATGAGGAGCATGTCGCAGTCGCCGCGGGTGCCCACCGTCGAGAAGGCCCGCAGGAGGTGGCCGTCGGCGAAGTCCTCGCACGCCGCCATGAACTCGCGCTTGTGGGCGGCCCGCTCCTCGTCGTCGAGGCGCCGCCAGGCGGGATCGATCTTCAGGAAGGTGTACTTGACGAAGTGACGTTCGGGCATGGGCGGTGTTGGTCGACCGTGTGCGCTTCCCGGCGGTGAGGCCAACTATAGTGTCGCCGATGCTCCGGCCCGGGCTCATCGCGCTGCTGTGCGCGCTCGCGGCCGTCTCAGCGGGACTCTCCGCTCCTGCCGACGCCGCCGCCCAGTCATCCCCGTCCAGCACCGCGAAGCGCGTGCTGGTGGTCTTCCTGCCCGCGCGCGAGCGTTCGGCGCGCGTCGTGCCGCTCAAGCAGGGGGAGCGCGCGCCGCGCAAGGCGTCCAGCAGCGAGGTGATCCAGCGCCGGCTCGGCAATCGCCCCGAGCTGTCGATCGGGATGCTGGGCGCCACCCAGAGCACCTACACCTACACGCAGGCGCTGCTGGACATGACGCAGGGATCGCGGACCTCGGCCTCCACCTACGACACGCGCGAGCCCTACACGATGAAGCTCATCGTCGAGGGAGATCGCGGGCGGATCGAGGGCTGGCAGGACACCGTACGCCGCGCCGATTCGGCGCCGGCGCCGATCAAGCCCGGCCTGCTGGCCAGCGCCGTCCCCGGCGGGACCGCCTACGTCGGCTACACGAAGTCGAAGACCCGCAACTGGGAGGCGTTTGCCGCCGCCGACCGCGGGGGCAACATCAGCTACGTGTCGATCGGCTCGCCGGAGACCGTCGCCGACCGCGCCCAGGCCGCGCTGACCCGCAAGCGCCTCGTGGTCGCCGGCCTGCCGCCCAAGCGGTCCGGCGGACGCCAGCTCGATCAGCTCATCCGCGACCGCACGCCCGACGAACTGCTGATCGTGATCCAGACGCCGCCGAAGCTCAAGGGCCCGCAGATGCTGCCGATCGGGATCGCCGGCCTCCCGGGCGCCCGGAGCATGCTCACCTCCGACACGACCCGCCGCGACGGGATCGTCGCGGGGATCGACGTCACGCCCACCATCTTGGACTGGCTCGGCCTGCCGATCTCCGACGACGTCCGCGGTGAGCCAATCGTCAAGAGCGGCAGCGAGGTCGACATCGACCGGCTCGATCAGCTGCGCCAGCGCTTCACCGGCATTGGCAAGCGCCGCATTCCGGCCCTGCAGGGCATGGCGATGGCCTGGCTGGGCCTCTTCCTGCTGCTCGGCATCATCGGCGGCTTCCACCGGATGCGCCGCCGCGCGTTGCGGATCGGGGCGCTGGCGTTCCTGTGGATCCCGTTCATGGTCTTCCTGCCGGCGATCTTCATGCCCTACCGCGCGTGGGGGGAGATGGTGCTGCTGGCGGGCGGATGCTTCCTGGCTGCCATCGCCACCGACAAGCTCGTGCCCTGGCCGCGAGGTCCGGTGGTCCCCATGGTCTTCGGGCTCGGCGCGACGCTGCTGGACCTCCTCAACGACTCCGAGCTGATCGTGCGGTCCCTGCTGGGGCCCAACCCGCGCTTCGGCTCGCGCTTCTACGGCATCGGCAACGAGATGGAGGCCGCGCTGCCGATCCTGATGTTCATCGGCCTGGCCGCGTACTTCAGCGGACGCGGTCGCTCCAAGCGGGTCGCGGGCATCTTCGCCCTGTGCGGGTTCGCGCTGGCCATCATGATCGGCTGGGGCCGGCTCGGCGCTGACGTCGGCGGCGTGATCACCGTGGGTGTCGGGACGGTCGTGATCGTCCTGATGCTCCTGCCCGGGAAGCTCTCGTGGCAGCGGATCGCGATCGTCGCCGCCACGCCCGTCGTGGCGATCGCCCTGCTCGCGGCGCTGGATCTCGTGACCGGCGGCAACAGCCACTTCGTCCGCAACGTCATCAACAACGACAGCGGCTCGGGCCTGCTCGACACCTTCTACCGCCGCACCGAGCTTGCCATCAGTTCCAGCCTGCGCGGGCGCATGCCGTTCATCGCGCTCGCCGGCGTGCTGGCGGTCGTCTTCGGCTGGCGGAACCGAAAATGGCTCATGGCGCCGATCCACGGCGACATCGTGTGGAAGGCGGCGATCATCGGCAGCCTGGCGGCCTGCGTCGCGGGGTCGTTCGCCAACGACTCGGGCGCGCTGCTCTTCGTGGTCGGCTGCTTCGCCCTCGGCGCCGTCACCGCCTACGTGCAGGGCGACCCGCGCCTCTCCGAGCGTGACGGCGGCGAGTCGCTGCGCGGCGGACTGAAGGGCGATGCGGTCGCTGCGCCGGGGGCCGGGCCGGCGCCTGCCGCCGGGGTCGCCACCGCGGACGCGCCCAACGGCGCCGCCGGTGCGCCCGGCGACGCCGCCCCCGAGTCCCCCGAGCCGGCGGGGGCGCGATGAAGATCGCGATCGTCTCCCCGTACTCCTGGACGTATCCGGGCGGTGTGACCCGGCACATCGAGTCGCTCGCCCGGCAGTTCCTGGCCGGCGGCCACGACGTCCGCGTGCTCGCGCCGCACGATCCCGCCGACCGCGCGGCGCGGTGGTTGCACCGCGGGGCCGCGCCGGCGGCGCGCGACGTCCCCGACTACGTCCTCCCCCTCGGGCGCACCGTCGGCTTCCCGGCCAACGGCGCGGTCTCGAACCTGTCCGTGTCTCCGGACGCCGTCACGGCGATGCGCCGCGAACTGCGAACGGGCGGCTACGACGTCGTGCACGTGCACGAGCCCAACGCGCCGATCCTCAGCTGGGACGCCTGCGTGTCCTCGCACCTGCCGATCGTGGGCACGTTCCACTGCTACTCCGAGAACCGCGGGAGCGCCGCGCTGGCCAACCTCGCCGGGGCGCGCCGCATCCTGAATCACCTCCACGTGCGGATCGCCGTCTCGGAGGCGGCCGCCTGGACCGGTCGGCGCTTCTACGGCGGCGAGTACCGGATCGTGCCCAACGGCGTCGACCTCGCGCCGGCGGTCGCCGCGGACCGCCACCGCGAGGACGGGCGGCTCAACGTCGCCTTCGTGGGCCAGGCCGTGGAGCGCAAGGGCCTGCCGGTGCTGCTGCGCGCCTTCGAGGCACTGCGCGAGCACGTGCCGGCCACGCTGCGCATCGTCGGCGCCACCGCCGAAGACGTCGAACCGCTGCTGCTCGAGGATCCGCGCGACATCGTCGTGCTCGGCAAGGTCTCCGATGCCGAGAAGCACGCGGTGCTGCGCGACGCCGACGTGCTGGCGGCGCCCTCGCTGGGCGGGGAGAGCTTTGGGATGGTCCTCACCGAGGCGTTCGCGGCGGGCACGCCGGTCGTCGCCTCCGACATCGCCGGCTACCGCGACGTCGCTCGCGGCGGTCGCGAAGCGCTGCTGGTTCCGCGGGGCGACGCGAAGGAGCTTGCCGAGGCGCTGCGCGACCTGTGGCTCGACCCCCACCTGCACCGGCGGCTCTCCCGCGGGGCGCGCGAACGCGCCCAGCGCTACGCCTGGCCGCAGGTCGCCGCCGAGGTGCTGGAGGCCTACGAGGATGCCGCCGCGATGCCCGCCCCCGAGGGTGCCCGGGCGCGCCTTGCCGTCCGCGCCGGCGTGCGGGCCGCCGACGGCAGCTTTGCTCCGCCCGAGCGCTCGCTGCGGACGCTCGAGCCCGCGCTGCCGGCGCCCAAGCGTCAGGTGCCCACCGCGGTCCGCCGCGGCGCGATTGGCTTGGCCGCCGCGACCGGCCTGGGGCTGACGGCGCTGGCCCTGCAGCGCATCGGGGTCGACAACATCGTCTCCACGCTCGTGAACTCGAGCCCGGCCTGGGTGCTGGCCGCCCTGGCGCTCATGTGCCTGTCGATGGTCGTCCGCGCCTTCGCCTGGCACGAGATCCTCGTCGCCGCGCTCCCGGATTCCGTCGTGCGCCGCCGCGACGCCATGCAGGGGACCTTCATCGGCGTGCTCATGTCCGCGACGCTGCCGGCCCGCCTTGGCGAGCCCTCGCGCGCGTTCATCGTGGCCCGGCGGGTCGGCCGGCCGCGGGAGTCCCTGCCGGTCGTGCTCGGCACGCTCGTGTCCCAGACGCTGCTGAACATCCTCGCGCTCGTCCTGCTGGGCGTCGTCATGTTCAGCACCATCGGGCTCTTCCAGGGTCACGAAGGCGCGCTCGTGGCGGCCACGATCGTGCCGGTCGTGCTGCTGCTCCTGGTGCTCGCGGCGCCCGCGCTCCTGCGCAAGGGCGCGCCGTCCCGGTCCAGGCGCGTCGCCGCCTGGGTGACCCAGGCCCGTGGCGCCATGAAGCGGGTCCGCCTCGGGCTGCGGGTGTTCCGCTCCCCGAAGCGGGGAGCGCTTGCCACTGCGGCCCAGCTGACGGCGTGGACGATCCAGTGGCTGTCCTGCTACCTGCTCCTCGTCGCCCTGGGCCTCGAGCACCAGGCGGGGATCGGGGCGGCGGCGGCGGTGCTGTTCGCGGTCAACGTCACCGCCGTCCTGCCGGCGACGCCGTCCAACCTCGGCGTCTTCCAGGCCGCCTGCGTCGCCGTGCTCAGCGGCGCCTACGGGGTCAACACCGCCGAGGCGCTCGGCTACGGGATCATCCTGCAGGCGGTCGAGATCGCGACCGCGGTCGTGATGGGGATGCCGGCGCTCGTCAAGGAGGGCGTGTCCTGGAAGGACGTCCGCCTGCGTGCGATGCACGCCGCCCCGGTGCGCCTCGGCCACCGCGCCAAGCCGCGCGAGGCGCTGGCCGCCGAGGCCGAGACGCGGTAGCGACGCAGCGCCCGTCAGCCAGTCCCGTCGGCCAGTCCCGTCGGCCAGTCCCGTCGGCCAGTCCCGTCGGCC
>CAZEKK010000038.1:0-1193 GCA_964512905.1 uncultured Solirubrobacteraceae bacterium | reverse complement strand
GCCAGTCCCGTCGGCCAGTCCCGTCGGCCAGTCCCGTCGGCCAGTCCCGTCGGCCGCGTCCGCGGGGGGCGGTCCCGGCAGGGAACGGCATTCTGGGGACCCTGCCGGACCCGCCCCCCGCGGCCCCGGCCGGTCGGCGCCGGCGGCTGACCGGCCGCCGAGCGGTCGGCGGCGTGCCGGGCGCCGCGAGCCCGACCGCTTCGCGCCTTGGCGCAGGACCGCGGTCGCCGGAAGCGCCCCGGGGACGCGGCCGGAGGGGCCGCGTCCCCCGGGCTCGGGATCGGCGGGCATTGGTTCGGCCTGCGACGCCGCCACGGTCGGATGTGATGAGAGGGTCCGCTGGACATGGAGTCCCTGCCTGCGCCATTGACCCGGCGGGAGCCTCAGCGGCTCGTTGCGTTCATTGAGCGTGACGCGCCGGAGTTGCTGACCACTGCTCGCGACGCGGTGAACGCCCGGTGGCTCACGGACGACGAGGCCGACGCACTCAACCGCGTCGTGCTCGAGATCTTCCTTCGGTCTGAGCGCGACGGTGAGCCGAGCCGTGAAGGTGTCGAGGCCGACGACCGGTGCGGGCGGGTCGAGATGCGACGAAGGACGTACTGGCAGGACTAGCCAGCCGTCCGCCGCCCTCGCTGCTTCGCTCCCGCGTGCGCTGGATGCCCGCCTGCGGCATTGACGCTCCCGCGCGTTCCGGGCGGGACCCGCGGCGCGACCGGCGCGTGGCTACGCCGACGCCGTCTCCGGCGCGTCCTCGGCCTCGACCGCGCCGTCGTCCGGATCCTCGTCGGGCACGGCGCCCGAGCGGTCCGACCCGATGATGACGTCGTCCGGCGCGGCCTCGGCCGGGAGGAACCCGGACTTCATGCCGAAGTAGACGGCCTGGGGGTGGTGGGCGACGATCGCCACCGTGGACTGCTCGGGCTCGACCGCGTGGCCTCCGGAGAGCCGCATCCCGATCGACGGGGCGTCGAGCAGGCGGAAGACCTTCTCGTGCTCGGACTGGTCAGGGCAGGCGGGGTAGCCCCAGGAGTAGCGGCGGCCCTGGTCGGCGGGGATCCCGAGGTCGGTCCGCACGCGGTGGTGCAGCCACTCGGCCATGCCCTCGGCCGTCTGGACGCCCAGGCCGTGAGTGTAGAGCTGCTCGGCGAACTCGCCGTCGGCCTCGAGCTTCGCCATCAGCTCGGTGACCT
>CAZEKK010000037.1:1570-14159 GCA_964512905.1 uncultured Solirubrobacteraceae bacterium | reverse complement strand
GCCCAGCAGGACAAGTTCCCCAGCGTCGGCGCCATCCCCGAACTCACCCAATACCTCCACCTCTACGCCATGGGCCCCATCCCATGACGCGCGCGCGGCACGCCGTCGGCTAGCCTCAGCCCGGCGTGAGGGTTTCGAGAGCGTTCGAGCGGCTCGTCGGCACGGTCGTGCGCCGACCGCTTCCCGTCGTCGCCGTCGTCGCCGTGCTCGCGGTCGCCGGGGCGGCGCTGGCCGTGGCCACCCTGCGCCCAACGGCGGATCCCGGCACGTTCGTCGATCGGTCGAGCCCGTCGTTCGGGGCCAGCGAGCGGGCGCACGAGCGCTTCGGCGACGACGCCGTGCTCGTGCTGGTGCGCGAGCCGCTGACCCGGCTCGTGCTGACCGCCGACCTCGGGCGGCTGCTGGCCCTCGAGGGCTGCCTGTCGGGCAACGCCCCCGCCGGCGCGACGTTCCCGGGCGGCCCGCGCGGACCGTGCGCGGCGCTCGCGCGCTCGAAGCCCGTGCAGGTCGTCTACGGCCCGGGAACGTTCCTCAACGAGGCCGTGCGCCAGATCCAGGGCGAGTTCGCCCTCCAGCAGGCCGGGGCGCGGCGGCGCGAAAACGCCGCGGCGCGGAAGGCGCGGCAGATCGCCAAGGATCAGGGCCGCAGCGCAGCCGAGCAGGATGCCGCCGCCGCCGAGGCCCGCCAGCTCGTTCAGAAGGCGTTCCTGCGCGACACGCTGCGCCTCGCGCTCCAGTACAACATCCGCTCCCAGCCCCGTATCGACGACCCGTCGTTCGTTGCCAACGTGGTCTTCGACGCCAAGCGCGGCGCGAGCGTGCCGAAGGCCCGGTTCGCCTACCTCTTCCCGAACTCGCGCAGCGCGGTCGTGCAGGTGCGGATGAAGCCCGGGCTCAGCGACGCAGCGCGCCGCCGCGCGATCGGCCAGATCCGGGCGGCGGCGCGGCTGCCCACGTTCAAGCTGGCCGCGGGGACGTACACCGTCACCGGCGCGCCCGTGCTCGTCGGCGACCTCACGGCGGAGATCTCGCGCTCGATCCTGCTGCTGCTCGGGGTGGCCATCGTGGTGATGGCCGCGGTCCTGCTCCTCGCCTTCCGTTCGACGCCGCCGCGAACGCGCCTCGTCCCGCTCGGGGCCGCGCTGGCCGCCGTCGCGCTGCTGTTCGGCGCGATGGCCGTCGCCGGCCTGTCGCTCACCATGGCCTCGATCGCGGTCCTGCCGATCCTCATCGGCCTCGGGGTCGACTACGCGATCCAGTTCCAGTCGCGCTTCGACGAGGCCCGCGTCGAAGGGCTGGCGCCCGAGCGGGCGGCGGTCGTCGCCGTGACGCGCTCGGGGCCGACGATCGGCACCGCCTGCCTGGCGACGGCAGCCGGCTTCCTCGTGCTGCTGCTCTCGCCCGTGCCGATGGTCCGGGGATTCGGCGCCCTGCTCGTCGTCGGGGTCGCGATCGCCTTCGCCGTCGCGGTGACCGCCGGCTTCGCCCTGCTCGTGCTCGCTGCCGGCGCCGGCCGCGTCCCCGGCGGACTGCGGCGCGCTGGCGCTGCCGCGGGGGCATCGCTGCGCGGCGCCGGCGACATCGCCGCCGAGGCGGCCCGCGGCGCCAGCCGGCTGCTGCGCGGGTGGCCGGGGCGCGCCGCCGCCGCAACCGGGCGGGCGGGGCGGGCGTCGGGGCGGCGCATCCAGGCGGCGTGGTCGCGCCTGCTCGGGGTGGCCGTGCAGCGCCCCGGGCGGGTGCTCGCGATCGCGGGAGTCGTCGCCGCGATCGGCCTCGCGGTCGACACGCAGACCGAGGTCGTCTCCGACGTCCAGGCGCTCGTCCCGCAGGACCTCCCGGCGCAGCGCGACATCAGCAGCCTGCAGCGGACGACCGGCGTCTACGGCGAGGCGGACGTCCTCGTCGAGGCCGACGACGTCACCCAGCCAGCCGTCGTGCGGTGGATGACGGGCTACCAGAAGGCGCTGCTGGCGCGGTACGGCTACTCGCCCGACCGGGGCTGCGGCAAGGCCGCGCTCTGCCCGGCGCTGTCGCTTCCGGACCTCTTCCGGGTGCCCGCGCAGACCCGGACCCGCGAGCGCATCCGGGCGTTGCTCGACGAGGTGCCGCCGTACTTCTCCCAGGCGGTGATCTCCCCGGACCGGCGGGCCGCAACCCTCGCCTTCGGCGTCCGCCTCGCGCCGCTGGACGAGCAGCAGAAGGTCTTCGACGAGATGCGCAGGCGCCTGGAGCCGCCGCCGGGCGTGGGGGCCACGCTCGCCGGCCTGCCGGTTCTCGCCGCCGATGCCAACGCCAAGGTCTCCTCGCCGTGGCGGCGGCTGCTCACCCTCGCGGCGAGCCTCGCGCTCGTCGCACTCGTCCTGCTGGCCGCCTTCCGGACGCCCCGCCGCGCGCTCGTGCCGCTCGTGCCGATCGCGCTGGCCACCGGCTGGTCGGCGCTGGTGCTGTTCTTGACGCGAATCCCGCTCAACCCGATGTCGGTGACCCTCGGCGCGCTCGTCGTGGCGATCACGACGGAGTTCAGCGTGCTCCTGTCCGAGCGCTGCCGCCAGGAGCGCGAGGGCGGGCGCTCGCTCGCGGAGGCGCTGGAGCGCACCTACGCGTCCACCGGGCGCGCCGTGCTCGCATCGGGCGCGACGGCAATCGCCGGATTCGCCGTCCTGGCCGTCTCCGACATCCAGATGCTGCGCGACTTCGGCCTGGTCACCGTCGTCGACCTCGCGGTCTCGCTGCTCGGGGTGATGCTCGTGCTGCCGGCCGTCTTGGCGCTCGTCGAGCGCGGCGCGCGGGTCCCGAGACCGGGCGCCGTCACGGGGCTGGCCGGGCGGCTGCGTCCGCGCCGTCCACGCGCGACGGCGTGACGGCGCCGGAGGATCCGCCGCCGCCAGGCGATCCGCGGTCGGAGAGCCACTCCCCGCCGCCTGGCAATCCGCCGCCGGGCGTCCGGCCCGCGGGCGCCGCCGCCCGCCGCTACGCCTGGATCTCTGGACTCATCGGCCTGCTGGCGCTCGTCTACATCACGGTGAACACGATTCGCACCGACGCGCCCGGCGTCGGCGGGCTTCCCGCGGGCGACCGGATGCCGCCGTTCGCCGTCCCGCTGGCCCTGAGCGATCTCGACGGCGACGCGAACGTTGCCACCGAGGCCAACCAGGGGCAGGCCGGCCGGGTGCCCGCCTGCGCGGTGCGGGATCCGCGGGCACTCAACATCTGCCGCCTGGCGGCGGGACGGCCCATCGTGCTCGCGTTCGCGTTCGACCGCGCGGGCAAGGCCTGCGCCCAGCAGCTCGACGACCTCGAGCGCGTGCGCCGCCGCCACCCGCAGGTCGCGGTGGCGGCGGTCTTCGTCCGCGGCGACCGCGACGCGCTGCGGCGCGAGATCCGCACCCGCGGCTGGCGCTTCCCGGTGGGATGGGACCGTGACGGCGCGGTCGCGAACCTGTACGGCGTCGGGGGGTGCCCGACCATCACCTTCGCCGGGCCGGGCCGCCTCGTCCGCGCCACGACGACGGGGCGCTTGGGGCGCCCTGAGCTCGACCGCCGGTTCGCGGCGCTCGCGGGTGGCGAGAGGATGGCACCATGACCGGCGACGCCGCCGCCACGCCGGGCTGGCTCGCCGCGGAGGTCGCAGAAGAGCTCCCGGGCCTGCGCCTCCTGTCCGCGCAGGTCGCGGCCACGCCCGGGCGCAGCCCGCGGGACGTCCGCGAGCGGCTGCGGGCGCTGTCGAGCCGCGTGCGCGGCGACGACGCGATCGTCCGGCGCCAGCAGCCGATCCCGCGCGCCTACCGCATCTTCTACCGGCAGGTCGGCCTCGACCCCGACGCGACCCGCACGCCCGCCGAGCAGGCCATCGTCGACCGCCTGCTCCACGGGGAGTTCCGCTCGCGCAGCCTCGTCGATGATGCGCTGACGATCGCGCTCGTCGAAACCGGCGTGCCCGTGTGGGCGCTCGACGCGGCGACGGTGCACGGCCGGCTCGGCATCCGCGCCGCTGCCGCCGGGGAGGTCCTCGGCCGGCTCGGTGCCGGGCCGCCCGTGCCGCCGGGGCGCCTCGTCGTCGCCGACGGCGCCGCCCTGCTCGCCGAACTCTTCGGCGCGCTGGCGCCGGGACACGGCGTGAGCGCAGCGACGCACAGCCTGCTCCTCTTCGCCGTGGCCGTTCCGGGCGTTCCGGACATCCACGCTCAGGAGGCCATCTGGTCCGCCGCCGACGTGCTGGCCGCCGAGGGCGCGTGGTAGGGCAACGAAGCCGCGGTCGGCGAGGTCCGGCTCGCGGTCGCCAACCTGGCGCCCGGGCCGGTGGTCTGGCCCCGGAACCGCTGGTAGACTCGCCCGCAGCGCTGGAGGAGTGCGATGGCCGTCGTTGCCGATCACATCCACATCGGATCGCCTGCTGCCCGTCCGGGCGCCGATCTCGATGAGCGCGCCGCCCGCGCCTCCCTGCGCCAGCAGATCGCCCGCCTCGAGGCCGACCTCGGCGCCGCGGTCGTCGAGGCGTTCCCGCGGATGGAGGTCGACGTGCGGGTGCCGTCGTTCGGCGGCCCCCGCCTGCTCGGGCTCGGCGAGCTCGAGCAGACGCGCGACGAACTCGCCGAGCGGGTGCAGGCCGCGCGCGCGGCGCTGGAGCAGCGCGCCGGGGACGAGGAGGACAGCCGTCGTCTGATCGAGGACATGCTGCTCGAGCCGGGGCGCCACAAGTGGGTCCGGGTCTCGAACGCCGACATCGGCGAGCGCGGCTGCCGTCACTGGCACGTGCGTCCACGCTGGGGCCTGCTCGGCATGCTCCTCGGCTGGTGGCGGGTCAAGCTGTCGTCCGGCTGTCCGTTACCGTGGGGGCCGCGGCCGCCGGCCGCAGCCCCGACACCGACCCGCCTGCATCCCGACTCCCCTCGACCACCTTGGGCCGACGCAGCCGCCAGCGCGCCGCAACCGCCGCCCGCCGTCCGCCGCCCCCCCCGGCGGCGCCGAAGCCGGCCCGGCCCGCGCGGCGGCGCGCGGTCGGGCGGGGCGAGGCGCCCCCGGCGCCGTGGGGATCCTTCCCGCTCGCGGAGCTGTGCGTGCTGCTCGCGCTCGTGCTCGGGATCGCGGGGTTCATCATCTGGGGGCGCGAAGGCCGCATCCTCGTCGTCTGCGCCGCCGCGCTCGGCTCCCTGGCCGGACTGGAGCTGTCGATCCGCGAGCACCTCGCCGGCTACCGATCGCACTCGACCGTGCTCGCCGGCGCCGTCGCGGTGGCGTCACTGGCGATCATGTTCTTCGCGCAGCTGCCCCAGCTCGTGATGCTGCCAGCGGCGGCCGCCGTGTTCGCGGCGGCCTTCTTCGCGCTGCGCGAGGTCTTCAAGCGCCGGTCGGGCGGGTTCGGGTTCCGATGAGCCCTGACGACGGCCAGCGCCGGATGCAGCTCCGGGGGCTGCACCACGTCACGCTCATCTGCCGGAATCTCGAGCGCACGACCGCGTTCTACCGCGACCTCCTGGGGCTGACGCTGGTGCAGGAGACGACCAACGACGACGATCCGGGCACCCGGCATTTCTACTTCGGCGACGCGGCAGGCGCGCCCGGGACGCTGCTCTCGTTCCTCGAGTATCCGGCGATGCAGCCCGGCGTCGTCGGCGTCGGATCGACCCATCACATCGCCCTCGCCGTCGGTTCGCTCGAGGAGCAGGAGGCGTGGCGGGACTACCTGCGCAGCCGCGGGGTCGAGTGCACCGACGTCTACGACCGCGGCGCGATGCGCTCGATCTACCTGCGCGATCCCGACGGCCACATCCTCGAGATCGCGACGGTCGGCCCCGGCTTCGCGCTGCCGCCGACGACGCCGCCCGCGCCGCCGGCACCCTGACGCCGGCGCCTGGCCCGGCGCCGGGACCCCGCAGGGCCCCGGCGCCGTCCGTCTCATGCCACGCGCGCCATCGGGAAGCCCGCGACGTCGGCGGGTGCCGCCTTCGCCTCGAGCAGGGCCGCCAGCGTCCGCCGCTGGCGCTCGGTCATCGACCCGATCGTCTTCGTCTCCGACATGGGGATGGAGGCCAGGAACTTCCGGCACCTGGTGCGCCCCCAGCGCCGCTGGCTGGCGAGGAGATCGGCGACGGCCATGCTCTCTGCCTCCCACGGGCACTCCGTGATGACCTCGCTCGCCGTCAGCTCACCGTCTGCGACTTGCCGCTTGAGCTCGGCCCGCGCCAGCCTGACGCGGTTGGCCCGCGCCAAGGCCTGCATGTGCTGTGCCGGCGGGCCGCCGGCGATCGTCGCGGATGCGCTCATCTGTCCTCCCTGCTCGCCCTCGTGGCGAACATGTCTCGTGTGTGGTCGTTCACTGCTGCGCGGCGACGACCGGCGGCCGGGCCGGCTGGGCGCAGGGGTCGTCGAACGAGCCCGACCGGATCCCAGACATCCCCCCGGGACCGCGGGCCGCCATGTTCGAACCCCCTGCGCCCGGCGGGATGGTGCCGAGCGACGCTGCCCGACCGACACTACGAGAACCGCCGCGAGAGGGTCAATCCCCGTCCGCGCAGATCCTCCGCACAGAGCGGAGATTTCGGATAGACGATCCGCGTATCGCGTAGCGGGTGTCGTACATCTGGCGCGGCCGGACTCGCCCGCCGGCGCCCGCCGGCACGGCGTCAGCCGGTCGAGGGCAGCGGCCCGTGTTCGGCCTCGAAGTCGCGCTTCACCGCGGCGAAAGTCTCCAATGCGCGATCGAGGACGGCGGTGTCGTGCGTCGCCATGACGCTCGTGCGCAGCAGCGCTCCGCCTGGCGGGACCGCCGGGTGGATGGCCACGTTGACGTAGACACCGCGGTCGTAGAGGGCCCGCCACAGCAGGACGGCCTTCCAGTCGTCGGCCACCAGGACCGGCACGATCGGCGTCACCACGTCGGTCCCGTCCGCGAGCCGTGTGGGGTCGACGACGTGGAAGCCGAGTTCGTGCAGGCCGCGGTTGAGGTAGCGGGCGTTGTCCTGCAGGCGCGCGGTCAGCGCCGGGCCCTCGTCCGAGGTGAGGATCCGCAGCGCCGCCAGCGCCGCGCCGATCGCGGCAGGGACGGCGGCGGCCGTGAAGAGGAAGGGGCGCGAGGCGATCCGCAGGTACTCGATCACCTCGGCGGGGCCGGCGATGAAGCCTCCGCACGAGGCCAGCGACTTCGAGAAGGTGCCCATCCGCAGGTCGACGCGGTCCTCGACGCCGAACAGTTCGCTGGCGCCGGCGCCGCGGGCGCCGAGCGTCCCGACGCCGTGCGCCTCGTCGACCATCAGCCGGGCCCCGAAGCGCGAGCACAGGGCGACGATCTCCGGCAGCGGCGCGATGTCGCCCTCCATCGAGAAGACGCCGTCCACGACCACGAGGATCCCGCCGCCGTCGCCCTCGGCCCGCTCGAGCGTGCGCTGCAGCTTGTCGAGCCGGTTGTGGCGAAAGGCCCGCAGCTTCGCGCGCGAGAGGATGCAGCCGTCGAGGATCGAGGCGTGGTCGCCGGAGTCCGCCACGACCGTGTCGCCAGGGGCGAGAATCGTCCCCAGGCAGCCGATGTTGGCCTGGTGGCCGGTGGTGAAGACGATCGCGTCCTCGGTGCCCATGAAGGCGGCCAGTTCGCGCTCGAGGTCGAGGTGCAGGTCGATCGTCCCGTTGAGCAGGCGCGATCCGGTCAGTCCCGTGCCGTAGCGGTCCAGCGCGGCCCGCGCGCCGGCGATGACGCGGGCGTCGCCGGTCAGTCCGAGGTAGTTGTTCGAGCCGAGCATGATCCGCTCGGCGCCCTCCATCTCCACGACCGGCGCCGCGGGCGACTCCAGGCAGCGGAAGTACGGCAGCACGTCGGCGGCCTTGGCGGCCTCGAGCTGCTCGGCGCGGTCGTGACCGCGCACCTTGGCGAAGACGTCGACGGTGGTCGGCATATACAGTGCCGCGCCGTGTCCGTGGAGATCAGGCCGGTCGCGAGCAAGAAGGAGCTCGATGCGTTCATCAAGCTCCCGTGGAGACTCTACGCGAACGAGCCGATGTGGGTGCCCCCGCTGATCTCCGAGCTGCGCAAGCACCTGGATCGCGACCGCAGCCCGTTCTTCCAGCACGCCGAGGCCGAGTACTTCCTCGCCTACCGCGACGGACGCCTGGTCGGACGCATCACCGCCCACGTCGACCGCCATCTCAACGAGTTCCAGGACAACGAGTGGGGCCTCTTCGGCTTCTTCGAGTGCGAGGACGACCAGGAGGCGGCCGACGCGCTGCTCGGGACGGCGAAGGCGTGGCTGACCGAGCGCGGCCGCGACCGCATGGTCGGGCCGATGAACTTCACCACCAACGACGAGTGCGGCCTGCTCGTCGACGGCTTCGACCACCCGCCCACGATCCTCACGCCCTGGACGCACCGGTACTACCCGGCGCTGCTCGAGGCCGCGGGCTTCACGAAGGCGATGGACGCCCAGATGTGGGAGCTGTGGAACCTCAGCGACGAGGAGGGACGCGAGTCCGTTCTGCCGGTCATCTGGGAGCTGGCCGACCAGGTCGAGTCCAAGCACGGGATCCGCTGCCGCTACATGCGCAAGCGCGACATGCACGCCGAGATCGAGCGGTTCCTCGAGGTCTACAACGCCGCGTGGGAGCGCAACTGGGGCTTCGTCCCGCTCACCGACGACGAGGTCCGCCAGTACGCCAAGGACCTCAAGCCGATCCTCGACGAGCACTGGGCGATGATCGCCGAGCGCAAGGACACCGGCGAGGTCGTCGGCGCCGCGCTCACCCTTCCCGACTACAACCAGGTGCTCAAGCGCCTCAACGGCCGCCTGCTGCCGTTCGGCTGGCTCAAGGCGCTCTACTGGCGGGGCAAGATCGACCGGGTGCGGGTGTTCGCCCTCGGCGTCAAGAAGGAGTACCAGCACACCGGCGTGGCCGCCAAGCTCTACCAGATGCACTACGACTCGACCGCGGTCACGCCGCAGAAGGGCGGCGAGATGGGATGGATCCTCGAGACCAACCGCGCCATGAACCGCGGCATGGAGGCGATGGGCGGGACGGTCGTCCGCCGCTACCGGTTCTACGAGTCGATGCTCCCGCGGATCGACGGCCCGTCCGCGCAGGCGCCGGCGGCGGCCGCCTCCACAGATCAGGCCAGCGATCCGTCCGCGCCGCTCGCGGGATCCTGACCGCGGGGTACACTCCCGCGCCGTGAGCTCAGAGTCCGTCAGCGCCGCCGGCGTCCCGGCCCCCGCGGCGCCGGAGTCCCTGCCGGTCCTCCGCGAGGTGCGGGCCACGGCGCCGGCGCCCGCCACCGTGCCGGCGCCCGTCGTGCAGGCCGCCGCGCTCGCGGCCACCGGCCTCGTCGCCGGGGCTGCGACCGTCGTGCTCGCGCGCCGGCGCTCGGTGCGCCGTGCGGCGCCTGCCCGCCGGCGCCGCAAGACCGGCAAGGGAGAGGCCGTTCAGGTCCTAGCCAGCCGCTCCTTCCTCGTCGACGTCCACCTCGTCGACCGGGGCTAGTTCGAGCATCTCGTGCCCCCGCGCGCCGGCCGTTTCTCCGTCCGGCGCGCCGCCGGGTCCGGTGCGGGAGCGCCCGCCGGGTCCGTCCGCGTGGATGCTGAGGTCGTCCCGGCCTGGCCCTGCCGGCGCCCGCGGGCCGGGCTGGATGGCGTGGCCCGCGTGCGCGGCCCCGCCGTGCGGCGCCTGCTGCACGTCGACGGCCTGCCGGCCGTGGTCGGCGCCGTCGTCGCACCCGACCGCGTGCGTTTCGCGGCCAGCGCCCCGACACGGCCCGCCGCCGAGGCGGCGCTGGCGCGGTGGCGCTTCGCGCTCGGTGTCGACGACGACCTGCGGCCGTTCCACGAGCGCTTCCGCTTCGATCCGCTCCTGGGCCCGCTGATCCGGCGCGATCCCGCGCTGCGGGTGATGCGGCGCCCCGAGCCCTTCGAGGCGCTCGCCTGGGCGGTCGTCGGGCAGCTCATCGAGGCCGATCGGGCGGCGGAGATCGAGCGGGAGATCGTGCGGCGCCACGGCCGGCGCGACCCCGCCACGGGTCTGCGGGATCTCCCGTCGGCAGCGCAGGTCGCCGCGCTCGCCCCGTTCCAGCTCGAGGCTTGCGGGCTGGCGGCGTCGCGGTCGCTCGCGCTGATCCGGGCCGCCCGCGAGGTGGCGTCGGGCCACGCCGACCTGCGCGCCGACGACCCCGAGCCGGGGTGGCGCCGCCTGCGCGCGATCCCGGGCATCGGCGCCTGGACCGTCGAGTGCCTTGCGCTGCACGGGCAGGGCCGCCTCGACGTCGTCCCCGCCGGCGACCTCGCCCACCTGAAGATCGTCGGCCGCCTGACGACCGGGCGCCCGAAGGTCCGGGCCACCGAGGCGCAGGTGCGCGCCTTCTATGCGCGCTACGACCCCTGGGCCGGGCTCGCCGCGCAGTACCTCATGGCCGCCTGGGCGCGCGGCGCCCTGCCGGCGCTCGGCGCCGCGGCGGCCTGACCCCGGTCGTCAGACGCCCTGGCCGGGCAGGAACTCGTTCGTCAGCGCCGCGCCGGCGTTGGGGTCGCGCTGCACCAGGCCGTTGCGCAGCATCCAGGCCCCGTAGCGGTCCCACAGCGCCTGCTCCTGCCAGCCGAACGGCCGTTTCGTGTTGGCCGGGAAGAACACCGGCAGCGTGGCCCGGACGCTCGCGAGCTGCAGGCGGCGGTCGAGGCTGGGGTTGGCGCGGACGAGCTGCCCCGTGGCGCGCACCGGGTCCTCGCGGGCCGCCTCGTAGCCTCGCGCGAGGGCCCGCAGGAACCGACGGACCTTCGGCGCGCCCTTCGCGAGGTCCTCCTGGCGGGCGACGAGCACGAGTTCGTTGTAGGTGGGGACGCCGGCGCGGTCGACGGGGATGATCGTGGGCCGGCGCTTCTGGAGGCGAAGCTGCACGCCCTCGTAGTTCCAGAAGCCGCCGAGGGTCGCCTGCACGCGCTTCGTCAGCATCGCCGGGACGAGGTTGAAGCCGACGTTGACCTCGCGCACCGACGCGGCGTCGCGGCCGGCGGCGTCGAGGATCGTCTTCAGATAGGCGGTCTGGTACGGGATGCCGGCGGTGCCGACGGTCTTGCCCGACAGGTCCGCGGGCCGGCGAACGCCCGAGCCCGGCAGCGCGATGATCGACGTCAGCGGCTTCTGGACGATCGCCCCGACGCTCACCACCCGCAGGCCCCGGTCGCGGGCCAGCAGGACCTCCGGCTGGTAGGAGATCGCCAGGTCGGCCTTGCCGGCGGCCAGCAGCTTGAGCGGCGCTGCGGGGTCGGAGGGCGCCTGGGGCCGCACGTCGAGCCCGACCCGCCGGAACTCGCCGTCCGCGATCCCGGCGTAGAGGCCGACGTGATCGGCGTTGGGGAAGAAGTCCAGGACGACCGTGAACGGCTCGGGCGTCGGGGCGCCGGTCTCGTCCTGCTTGGACCCGCAGCCGGCCACGACGGCGGCGAGCACGGCGGTGAGCGTGAGGGCGAGCAGGGAGCGGGTCACGTGGCGGGTCCTTGTCGGAGGTGGTTGGCCCAGGGGAGCAGGGCGCGCTCGAGCGCGGTGATCGCCGCGAACAGCAGGATGGCGAAGGCTGACAGGACGGCGACCGCCGCGTAGGCCTGGGCGGTCTCGAACTGGGGGATGGCCTGGAGGATGAGGTGGCCGAGGCCCTCGCTCGATCCGGCCTGCTCGGCGAGGACCGCCCCGATTACGGCCACGACGACCGCGATCCGCGCGCCGCTGAAGGCGGCGGGCATCGCCGCCGGCAGTTCGACGAAGCGCAGCGTCTGCCAGCGGGTGGCCCGCAGGCTGCGCATGAGCGTGCGCTGCTCGGGGTCGACGCCGGCGAGGCCGTCGAGCGCCGTGACGGTCACCGGGAAGAAGCAGACGAGCGCGATGATCGCGAGCTTGGGCGCGAGGTCGTAGCCGAGCCAGGCCACGAGCAGCGGGGCGATGATGACGATCGGGATCGTCTGCGAGGCGACCAGCAGCGGATAGGCCGCGCGGCGCAGCAGGCCGGAGAGGTGGATCGCCAGCGCGCAGGCCATTCCCGCGACGATTGCGACGGCGACTCCGAGGAGGATCTCCCCCCCGGTCACGACGAACTGGTCCCAGAGCAGGCCGCGGTCCTCCCACAGGGCCCGGGCGATCTCGGTCGGGGCGGGCAGGATGAAGCTGTCGACGCCGCCGGCGCGGGCGTACGCCTCCCATGCCCCGAGCAGGAGCGCCACGAGCGCGGCGGGGAGCAGCACGGCGGCGGCGGTCGAGCGGGATCGCCGGCCCGCGGGAGCGGTCACGGTCCGGCCCCCAGCGCGGCGAGTGCCTGCTCGCGGATCGCGACGATCCCCGCGTCCGTGCGCCGCCGCGGGCGGGGCGCGTCGACCGGCAGGTCGGCGACGACGCGGCCCGGCCGGGCGGAGAGGACCACGACCCGGTCGCCGAGCACCGCGGCCTCCTCGACGTCGTGGGTCACGAGCAGCACGGTGCGCGGCTCGCGGGCCAGCGCCTCGGCGAGCCAGCCCTGCGCCTCGGCGCGCGTCAGGGCGTCGAGGGCGGCGAACGGCTCGTCGAGCGCGAGCACCGGACGCCCGGCGAGCAGCGTGCGCACGAACGCGACGCGCTGGCGCATCCCGCCCGA
>CAZEKK010000037.1:0-1470 GCA_964512905.1 uncultured Solirubrobacteraceae bacterium | reverse complement strand
AGCGCGGCGACCGGCCCCCGTGCGGTGTCGTAGGCGAGCGCGACGCCGTCGAGGTCGATGCCCGCGCCGGGGGCGGCGGCTGTGGCCGGCCCCGGCCCCGGAGCCGTCGGCGGCGCGTCGATCAGCGGTGTCACTCCCTTCGCGGGCATTACCCCACAGGTTCGAAGGGTCAGCGCCGGGCGGAACGGACTCGCCCCGGGGGCGCTATCTCAGCCGGCTGTCCCCGCCAGCCCCCCTGGGTTGCAGTCCGTCCATTCTAGCCCCGGGCGCCCTGGCGCCGCGATAGGCTCCGGCCGTGTCCCGCCGACTCGGCGCTCTTCTGCTCGCCGCCGCCCTGCTCGGCGCGGCGGCAGCCCCCGCGCAGGCGGCGAACAACGCGAACCTGATCCCGCTGACCGTGACGTACACGGGTTCGGCGACCTACGCCGGCAGCGCCGACACCTCGTGCTACACCGAGAGCGGCGACTTCAAGGAGGGCCGCTGGTCGCGGAGCGCGACGTTCCGGTGGGAGACGACCTACGAGGACGCCTACGTCAACCTCGCCCAGCGGACCCCGATCAACATCGGCGCGACGAACGGCGTGGGGGAGAACCGGCGCGTGAGCGGCACGTGGACCTACCAGGATCCGTGCAAGACCGAGGCGGGCACCCTGATCGACAGAGACGACTTCGGCCGGCCCAATCCGCTGGGCACGTCCCTGTGGGCCGGGATCGCCGGCCAGACCGTGACGCTTCGGGCCGAGGCCGCCAACCAGGTCGGCCCGAACGTCCGATTCACGAACTTCACCACGCTTGGCAGGAGCAACGCCTGCTGCGGCCTCGCTCCCGAACGCGGCCGGGACGTCAGCCCGACCGGCGCGCTCGTCGCCACGGCAAAGGTGTCGCTGGCCCGCCTGCGCGATCTCGGGGCGTCGGACACGCCGAAGTTCGTGATTCCGCTCAACGGGCCGATCGCGCCCTGGACGCTCGGTGCCTGCGACGGCACGAACTGTCAGCACTCGATGACGTGGCGCGGCCAGCTCGAGATCGAGCCGTCCTGCGCCAACCGCGTCAAGACGGGGCCGGGCTACGCCGGCCTCAGCTCCGAGATGAAGGGGGCGCTGACGCGGCTCTACAAGCGCCTGGACCGGATGCGCGCGTGCTACCGCTTCAACAGCGGCTACCGCTCGTCCGAGCAGCAGGACGCGCTGCGCGACCGCTGGCGCGGCATCGCCGACCGCCGCGGCGCCAACGACCAGCGGACCTTCGACCAAGTCTGCGCCCAGCTGCGCGCCGGCGGCTTCGCGCAGTGCCCGATTCCCGGCGGCGGCGGCGTCTTCCGCGACGGCCAGGGACGTGCGCGCGGCGGCCCGGCCGTGCAGTCGCGGCACTCGTCGCGCAACGCGGCGGATCTGACCGTGGAGTTCCCTCCCAAGGGCGAGCGCGACCTGCGGAAGTTCCAGCAGGCCGCGCGCGCCGCGGGCCTGTGCGG
>CAZEKK010000036.1:0-15121 GCA_964512905.1 uncultured Solirubrobacteraceae bacterium | reverse complement strand
CGCCGAGCCGACCACCGACCTCTTCTGCGGCTTCAAGCTCTGGCGCGCGGAGGCCGCCGATGCGACGTTCGCGCGCCTGCGCCTCGAGGGCTGGACGTTCGACGCCGAGGCGATCGCGCTGGCGCGGGCGCTGGGCTTCCGGATCCGCGAGGTGGGCATCGACTGGGCCGATCGCGACGGCTCGCGGCTCTCGATGGCCCGCGTGCTCGTGCCGGTCGTGCGCGAACTGTGGTGGGCGCGCGGCCACGTGCGCCGCGAGGCCGCGCTCGCGCCGCCCCGGGTGCGGCCAGAACCCTCCCAGCCCGCGGCCCCCGTCCCCGGAGCCGCCGACTCCGCGCGGTGAGCGCCTCGGCGGTGTCGCCGCGTCCCGCGGCGGCCGCATCCCGGGGCCGGCGTCTGCACCTCGACGCGTTCGAGTGGGCGATGCTCGCTGCCTTCGCGGCGCTGGGGCTGGCGGCGCTTGGCGGCCTGCTCGTGCGGGTGTGGATCAAGGGCGGCGTCGTCACCGGGGCCGACGGGTTCCTCGTCGCCGACCCGCTCCAGTACCTCAACTGGCTGCGCCAGGCCGGCGACCACGTGGCGATCGAGAACCTCTACGACCTGCAGGACGGTCCGCGCACGTTCGTGCACCCGGGCCTCCTGATCTCCGGCGTGGCGCACCGGCTCGGGCTCGGGGTGTTCGCCGCCTACCTGATCTGGAAGCCGGTCGCGATCGTCGTGCTCTTCGCCGGGACGCTCGCCTGGGTGCGGCGCTTCCTGGCCCGGACCGGCGACCGCCGGCTGGGCCTCGCGCTCGGGCTGTTCGCCTGTTCGCCGGTGGCGGCGGCCGTCGGCTGGCTGGCGATCGGGACCGAGCAGACGAAGTTCGACTTCGACTTCATCAGCGGAGAGCTGTGGAACGGGACCTACCTGTGGGGCTACCTCTTCACCGCCATCGCCGTCGGCCTGCTGCCGCTCGGCCTGCTCGCCTACGAGCGCGGCCGGGCGGGCGGGCGCGGCGCCCTGATCGCGGCCGCCGCGGGGGCGGCGCTGCTGGCGGGGTGGCTGCAGCCCTGGCAGGGCATCACCTTCGCCGTCGTCGCGGCGGCCGCCGAGGCGCTGTTGTGGCGGCGCGAGCGCCGGCCGCTCGGTGCCGTGGCCGGCGACCTGGTGCCCGTCCTCGGCGCCGCCGCGCTGCCGCTGGCCTACTACCTCGCCCTCTCGAAGGCCGACCCGTCCTGGGAGCTGGCTGGCGTGGTCAACGACCTGCCGCGGTGGCCGTGGTACGTCACGGTCCTCGGCCTGGCGCCGCTGGCGATCCCGGCGGCGTTCGCCTACCGCCTGCCGGCCCCCGGCTGGGGCGACCTGGCCCTGCGGGCGTGGCCGATCGCGGGCGTCGTGATCTTCTACCTGCCGTTCGGCACCTTCCCCTTCCACGCCTTCCAGGGCCTGACGCTCCCGCTCGTGGTGCTCGGAGTGCTCGCCTGGCGTGCGCACCTCGGCGACCGGCCGCTGCCGGCGTGGCCGGTCGCGGCGGTCGTGGCCGTGCTGGTCGTGCCCGGCACCCTCTACCGCGCCGACGAGCTGCGCGGCGCCGTCAACATCGGCCGCCAGGCCCACTTCCTCACGCCCGGCGAGCGCGACGCGCTGCGGTTCCTGGAGCGCGACCCGCGCCCCGGCGGCGTCCTGGCTCCGGTCTACAGCGGCGTCGTCGTGCCCGCCTACACCGGGCGGGAGACGTGGATCGGAGCCGGGTCGTGGACGCCGGACTTCGAGGCGCGCCGTCGGCAGTCCGAGGACCTCTTCGCCGGCCGCCTGACCCCGGGCCAGGCGGCGGCGGTGATCCGGCGCTCGGGCGCGCGGTTCCTGCTCTCGGACTGCGCGGGCCGGGCCGACATCGCCCGCATCGTCGCTGCGGTCGCGCGCCCCGCAGGGCGGTTCGGGTGCGCCACGGTCTACGAGGTGACGGCGGGATGATCGCCGCGCGCAGCGACCGCTTCCCGCTGTTCGACTCGCTGCGCGCGATCGCGGCGCTGAGCATCTTCGTGTTCCACGTCGCGTTTCACCTCGAGCTGCTCGACGGCTCGGTGCTGTCGAGCTACCTCGGCCAGCTCAACATCGGCGTGGCGATCTTCTTCGTGATCTCCGGCTTCCTCATCTACCGCCCGTTCGCGAAGGCGGCGTTCGACCGCGCGCCTTCGCCGGCGCCGCGCGCCTACGGCATCAGGCGGACGCTGCGCATCGTGCCGGCGTACTGGGTCGCCCTCCCGATCGTCGCGGTGATGCTCGGGATCACCGCCGAGGTCTTCACGCCGCCGAAGAACATCGTCATCTACTTCGGGTTCCTGCAGGTCTACCAGCGGGAGACCATCATCGGCGGCATCGGCCCCGCCTGGACGCTGTGCATCGAGGTCTCGTTCTACGTGGCGATCCTCGTGTGGGCGTGGCTGCTGCGACGCGTCCCGGCCCGCGCCGAAGCCGGGCGGCTGCGGTGGGAGCTGGCGGCGCTGGTCGCGCTCATCGCGTTCTCGATCGCGTGGAAGATCGTCGTCCCGAAGGTGATGAGCCTCGACGACGTCGGCTACTTCGCGGCGACGTCCTCGCTGCCGGGCTTCGCCGATCACTTCGCGTTCGGGATGATCGTCGCGGTTCTCAGCGTCGCCTGGGCCGGTCGCGAGCGCCAGAACGCGGCCGTCCGGCTGATCGACCGGGCGCCGTGGCTGCCGTGGCTTGCCGCTGCGGCCGGGTTCGCGCTCCTTGGGCTGCGCACCGGGACCGCCGACCAGGCCTGGGGCGACCAGCCGCTGCTGCGCCACGAGCTCAAGGGCCTGGTCGGCGTCGCGCTGATCCTGCCGGCGGTCTTCGGCGCCGCGGACCGGGGATGGGTGCGGCGGCTGCTCGCCAACCGCTCCCTCCTGTGGCTCGGGCTGGTGTCCTACGCGATCTACCTGTGGCAGCTCGCCTTCATCCTGAAGCTCAAGGAGTGGTTCTTCGCCGAGACGGGCTGGCTGCCGGTCGCGCTCGTCGCGCTCGCGGCCACGGTGGCCACGGCGGCGCTCAGCTGGCGCTACGTCGAGGCGCCCGCGCAGCGGCTGGGGCGGCGGCTCACCGGCCGCGAACCTGCCGGAGCGGCCGCGGGCGGGCTGGGGTCGGGATCGGCGGCTCCCGACCGTCCCCCGGCGGCGGAGCGACGCGCGTGAGCGCCGCGGCGCGGGCGGCGCCCGTGGCACGGTGGCGCCGAACGGTCGCCACAGTTGCGGCGGCGGTCCTGCTGGCCGGGCCGACCGTGGTCGCGTTCGACGCCGGCGGCTACTTCGACGAGGCCCGCATCGTCGGCGCGATCGTCGCGTGGGCGCTCGTTGCGGTCGCGGCGGTCGTGTCGCCGCGGCCGCTGCCCGGCTCGGCGGCGGGCCGCGTGGCGCTCGCCGGCGCCGCCGGACTGACCGGATGGGTCGCCCTGTCGCTCGCGTGGGCGCCGCTCGGTGCTGCCGCCCAGGACGACGTCCAGCGGCTGGTCCTCTACCTCGGCGCGTTCATCGCCGCCGCGGCGCTGTTGCGCGGCCCGGGCGTCCGCGCCGCCGTCGAGCCCGCCCTGGCGGCGGGAGCGGCGATCGTGGTCGCCTACGGGCTGTCCGAGCGGCTGGTGCCGGGCCTCGTGGACCTCGCGGCAAGCCGCACCGCGGCGGGCCGCCTCGAGCAGCCGCTGACGTACTGGAACGCGATGGGCGCACTCGCGGCGGCGGGCGTCGTCCTGTGCGCGCGCATGGCCGGCGACCGTGCCCGCGCGGCCTGGCTGCAGGGCGCGGCCGCGGCCGCGGCCGTGCCGCTGGCGGCTGGCCTGTACCTCTCGTTCTCGCGCGGCGCGCTGGCCGCCGCGCTCGTCGGCCTCGTGGTGCTTGCGCTGCTGGTGCCCCGACGTGGCGCGCTGGCCGCCATTGCAGTCGTGGCTGCCGCGGGCGCCGTGGGCGCCGTCGCCGCATCGCTGTTCCCCGGCGTTCGGGCGCTCGAGGGGTCGGCCGGATCGCGCGAGGCCGGGGGCCTCGCGATGCTTGCGATCCTGCTATGTCTCATGGCTGCGGCGGCGACCTGCGTGACGGCCCTGAAGCGGCGCCTGGGCGACCGGGGCGACGCACGGGTCGGTCGCCGCGGCCTGGTCGCCGCGGCGGGCGTGCTGGCGGCGTGTGCGCTGGCGGCGGTCGCGGTCGCCGCCACCGAGCAGGGCCGCCAGCCGGTCGTCGGCGCGCGCAGCGAGCGCCTGGCCTCGGTCGAGAGCAACCGCTACAAGTACTGGAAGGTGGCGCTGGCGGCGTTCGCGGCGAACCCCGTCGCCGGCGTGGGCTCCGGCGGGTTCCGCGTCGAGTGGCGGCGCGAGCGCACGGTCGCCGACCCCGCGGTGGACGCGCACTCGATCGAACTCGAGACGGCTGCCGAGCTCGGCCTGGTCGGGCTGCTGCTGCTGGCCGCCGCCGCCGGAGGCGTCGCCGCGTGCGCGACGGCGGCGCTGCGGAACGGACCGGCGCTCGCCGGATCCGCGGCCGCGCTCGCAGCCCTCGCGCTGCATGCGTCGCTGGACTGGGACTGGGAGATGCCGGCGGTGGCGCTCGTCGCGGTCCTGGCCGCAGGCGCCCTGATCGCGGGCGCCGACGAGCCCGAGGCGTGCGATGGCTGACGCTCAACCGCTCGCGCCGGGCACCGATGGGATCTGGCTGTCGGTGGTCGTGCCGGTGCTCGACGAGCGCGAGGCGCTCGAGCCGCTGCTCGAAGAGATCACGGCGGCGTGCGACGGCATGGGCCGTTCGTGGGAGGCGATCTTCGTCGACGACGGGTCGACCGACGGGTCCGCCGAGCTGCTGGAGCGGCTGGCCCGCGAGCGCGAGCCCGTCCGCCTCGTGCGGCTGCGCCGCAACTTCGGGAAGTCCGCCGCGCTGCGAGCCGGCTTCGAGCAGACGCGCGGGGCGGTCGTGGCGACGCTCGACGGCGACGGGCAGGACGATCCCGCCGAGCTTCCCGCGATGGTCGCGAGGCTCGAGGCGGGCAGCGACCTCGTGTGCGGCTGGAAGCAGGAGCGCCGCGACGACCGGCGCCGCCGTGCGGCCTCGCGCCTCTTCAACCGAGTGACCGCCCGCGTGTCGGGCCTCGACCTGCACGACATGAACTGCGGGCTCAAGGCCTTCCGCGGGGAGGCGGCGCGGTCCCTCGAGCTCTACGGGGAGCTGCACCGGTACATCCCGCTCATCGGGTTTCAGCAGGGCTGGCGGATCTCCGAGCTGCCGGTCAACCACCGGCCCCGCCGTCATGGCCGCTCGAAGTTCGGCCTCGAGCGCTACGCCCGCGGGATGCTGGACCTCTTCACGGTCATGTTCATCGGCCGCTACCAGTACCGCCCGCTGCATCTGTTCGGCGGCGCCGGCCTCGTGCTGATGCTTGCCGGCGTGGTGATCTCGATCTACCTGACCGTCCTGAAGATCGGGGGCGCTGCGATCGGCGGTCGGCCGCTGCTCCTGCTCGGCGTGCTGCTCATCGTCGTCGGCTTCCAGCTCATCACGCTCGGCCTGCTCGGCGAGATGATCGCCGCGACCCGGCAGGCGGTCCGGGGGCCGCGGACCAGCCGCGATCAGGTCGAGCGGATCGTCGGCTGAAGGGCGGCCGGCGCCGGCGCCAGCCGTCGGCCCGTGCGGCGCCGCGCGCATCCCGCGTCCGCGGGCCGGTCAGCCCCCGACCGTGTACTCGTACACCGCCACGGGGGCGAACCCATCGAACGCCCATCCTCGGACCAGGCGCACGCCGGGGCCCGTGCGCGGCGGCGGCGGCGTTCCCTCCAGTCCGGGGATCTGATTGACCACGATCCAGGCGCGCCGCGCGCCCCGCACCGCCCTTCGCAGCGCCGCGGGGTCGCCAGCCGGCACCTCGACCACACGCTGCGGCGTCGTCAGCGGGATCTCGAGCGATCGCACGAGCGGCTTCCGCCCGAGCGGGTCGCGGACGGGGAAGAGGGCGAGCTGCACCACCGGCTCGCCCGGTCTGGCCTTCGCGTCGAGCAGCGCCGCCGCCTGGCGCCACGGCGGTCGCCGGTGTTCGGTCGCGAGGAACTGGGCTGCGCCGATGACGAGCGCCACGACCAGCGCCGCCGAGGCCGCGGCGTTCAGGGGCCATCGGGGCCGTGCCACGAGCCAGCCGAGCAGGAGCGCGATCCCCGGCAGGGAGGCCAGCAGGTTGCGCGGGGCATAGATGCTGGTCCCGACGAGGCCGTAGACGACGATGCCCACGGGCGCGGCGACGGCGAGCGCGGCGGCGAGGCCGACGGATGCCGACCGCGGCGGCGCCGCGCCGCCGGGATCGGGCACACGTCCCTGCAGGAGGTCAGCTGCGAGCGCGGCGAGGCCGATGGCCACCGCCGCCCCGAGCGCGGCGAGGCCGACCGCGCCGGGCACGTCGCGCAGCGGCTCGAACGGCAGCCCGCCCACCACCTGCACGGTGCCCCGCGCGAGCTCCCCCGCCGTCAGGTCGTACAGCGCGTCGATCGCGTCGATGCCTTCGTTGCGGCGCTGCTCGAGATAGGCCGGAAGCCACGGAAGCCACAGGACTGCCGCGGCCCCGAGCGAAACGAGCAGGGGCCGCCAGCGGTCGCGATGGGTCCACAGCGCCCACGCCGCCTGTGCGCCCAGCGGGAAGATCGCCGTGTAGTGCGTGTACATCGCCGCCGCGCAGGTCGCGGCGAACAGGGCCCACCAGCCGCGGCTCGCGCCCGGTGCCAGCGCTCGCACGAGTGCGAGCGTTGAGAGCGCGAGCAGGAACACCAGCGTCGCGTAGGCCCGGCCTTCGGTTCCGTAGAAGAGCGCGAACGGCCCGATCGCGGCGATCAGCGCGGCGGCAAGGCCGGGGCCGGTTCCGACGGTGCGGCGCCCCACGAGCGCGACGACGGGCACGGTCGCGGTGCCGAGCAGCAGCGACGGGAGGCGCATCGTCACCTCCGGGTCGCCGAACTGCACGGCCAGCCAGGCCAGCACGTAGTGCAGCGGCGGCGTGATCGACGTGTCTCGCACGGTGGCGAGGACATCGCCGAGCCCGCGGTCGGCGACGATGTCGTGGGTGAAGACCTCGTCGCCGAAGAGGCTCTGGTCGAGCTCGACGAGCCGCAGCACGAACCCGATCGCGGTCAGGCCGGCTGTGGCCGCGACGAAGGCCCGGGTGCCGGCGGCGGCGCCGCTGGCAGCCGCCGGGGCGGTCGCCGCCGACGCGCTCATCGGCTTCCTCGCCGGGCGACGGCTCCCTGCCACGGGAACGCCTCGAACCACCGCGCCGAGCCCAGTTCGGCCCGCACGATCCGCCGGAATCCTGCCGGCCCCCACGTCGACTGGTGCCCCGGCGTCGAGCCCAGCCGGCGCAGGTGGCGCCCGCGGGCGACGTTGCCGGCGCGAAACCACGGCTCGAGCGGCACCGTCACGACGACCGCGACGCGCGCCACGCGCCTCAGCTCGCGCAGCGCCCGCCGAGGGTCGTCGAGGTGCTCGAGGACCTCGATGGCGGTCACGACGTCGTACGACCGATCCTGCGCCGGGATCGCGCAGATGTCGCCGGTCAGGATCGTCAGCGTCGGATTGTTCGCCCGAAAGTCGGCGATCGCATCGCCGCGCAGCTCGAGGCCGGCGACCCGAGCCGCCGGGAGCGCGCTGGCGAGCCACCCGGTGATCGTGCCCTCGCCGCAGCCAGCATCGAGGATCGTGGCCGGGCGAAGCGGGGAGAGCTCGGCGAGCACGCGCGCACGGAAGCGCGCGAGCAGGCGGCCTTCGAGCCCCGTCCGCTCCCACTTCGCCGCGTTGTCGGTCTCCTGGTGCGGGTCCGTCGCCGCCGCGCGTCGGGTCATGGCCCCGCCGGCACGGGGGGGCTGAGCACGGCGAGGCGGGCCCGTGCGCGGGCCGCGAGCACCGGGTCCACCGACCGTGCCGTCCGCGCGAGCAGCAGCCACGCCTCGTAGTTCTTCGGTTCGTCGCGGACGACGCCCTGCAGGATCACCACGGCGCTCTCGGGTCGATCCGCGAACGCCTCGAGCTGCGCCTCGAGGATCTGGGCGGCGGTCCCTGCGGTCTTCCTCCCGGCGTCACGAAGCAGCCGCCGCGCCTCGTCGATGCGCGCCGCCGACGGCGGCTGCCCGTCGCGCGGCGAGGCGAGCTCCACCGCGCGGCTCTCCTGCCGCGACGCCTGCAGCCCGACGGCAAGCCAGATGATCGCCGCAACCGCGGCGGCGGCGAGTCCGGCGCGGGCCATCACGCCAGCTCCCGCACCGGTTCCGGGCGTCGCTCCAGGCCCGCGGCCGGCATCCAGCCGGTGCGCGACCGGTGCACGGACATGCCGACGAGCGCCGCGGCCAGGACGAGCTGGAGCCCGAGCAGGCCCAGCGCAATCGACACGAGGTCGCCGCCGATGGCCAGCAGCAGGAGCGGCTCGGCCAGCGCGCCGGCGGCCAGGATGGCGAGGAAGCGGATGCGGCCGAGGGCGAGCTGGAACTGCACCGCGAGGTAGACCGCGGCGAGCAGCGACATCGCCGCTCCGAGCCACGGCAGCGCGCCCTGGGCGACGACCGCGTCCGCGCCGAAGACCGTCCGCAGCAGCGGCTCGGCGCCGACGGCATACACCGCGACCATCGGGATCGCCACAGCCAAGAGCAAGCCGAGCGTGCGCCACAGCAGCGGCCGGGGGTCGCTGCCCACCGAGGCCTCCCGTGTCGCCTCCGGGAGCAGGTACAGCCCCAGGCCGACGGCGACCCACACCACGCCCTTGGCCGCCACCGCGGCGACGGCGTACGCGCCCGCCTCGTCGGAATCGAGGGTGTGGCCGACCACGACGACGTCGATGTTCTGCAGCACGGCGAGCAGCGTGAGCGCCGCGATCGGCACGCGGTTGCGGCGCACGAGGCTGCGCAGGCGGCTCTCCGAGGGCCGGGCGTGCGCCGGCTCCAGGCGCCTGCGCAGCGTCACGGCCAGCGCGGCGACGACGACCAGGACGGAGGCGGGCGTGCCGACGAACGCGCCCGTGACGCCCCAGCCGACTGCGACGAAGCCGGCGCTGAGCACGAGGCGGACGAGCTGCTCGCCGACGAGGCTCAGCCCGACCGGGCGGTAGGCCCGCAATCCCTGGAGCACGCCCCGCTGGACGGCGACGACCAGCCACAGGGCGCCGGTCGGCAGCACGAGCGCGGCGGCCCAGGTCTGGTCGACGCGCATCGCGTCGGCGAGCGGCTGGCGGAGCAGGATCGACACCACGGTCACCGCCGCACAGCCGATCAGCAGGCCCCGGACCCACCGGGCGACGGTCGCCGCGCACTCCGCGCCCGTCCCCATCCGGCCCAGCGCGGTCTCCCGTGCGGTCGCCACCTGCAGCGCCGATCCGAGCACGATCAGGATCACGAAGATCGACACCATGCGGGCGAGGGATCCGTAGCCGGTGGTGCCGAGCGCCCGGGCGAGGACGATCGTGAAGACGACGGCGATGCCGTTGGCGGCGAGCTGCGCTCCGGCCAGGCCAGCGGCCTTGGCGACGTCGGATTCGCGCAGGCCGGCCGCCGGTGCGTCGCCGTGCCGGCTGCCGCCGCCGAGCAGGCCGGCGGCGCGCCGGATTGGATGACGGCGGTCGCCGGACATGTGCGCGGCAGGCTAGTCGATCGCCTGGATTCCGGATCGCGCAGGAACTCCGCTCCGGCGCGGTCCGTGGGACGTTCATCTAGAGTGCCCGCCATGCGCCTGCGCCACACCATCTCCCTGCTCGCCGCCGCCGCGACGCTGGCCGCCCCGGCGACCGCCGTCGCCCAGAGCGCCGGCGACGACCAGTACTCGGATCCCTTCGCCGGCGACAACGGCTCCTCGGACGGCGGCGGCTCCGGCGGCTCGGACGGCGGCGACTCCGGCGGGTCCTCGGGTGGCTCCTCGGGCGGCGATTCCTCGTCGTCGGGCGGCGGGTCGTCATCGGGCGGCGATTCCTCGTCGTCGGGCGGCGGGTCGTCTTCCGGCGCCGAGGCGAGCACCTCCGGGCCGACGGCGGCCTCGGCCGACGACGGCCCCTCGCTGGCCCGCACGGGCGCCGAGACGGGCATCCTCGCGCTCGGGGGCGTGAGCCTCGTGCTCGCCGGCATCGCGCTGCGGCTGCGGCTCCGCGAGAGCGCCGACCGCGCCTGAATGACGGCGGCCCCGCCGCGCCTGATCGAGTCCGACAGCCCCGCCGCCACCGAGCGCGCCGGGGCGGACCTCGCCGGCCGGCTGCGACCGGGCGATCTGGTGCTGGTGGAGGGCGACCTCGGCGCCGGGAAGACGACGTTCGTGCGCGGCGCCTGCCGGGCGCTCGGCGTCGCGGGGCCGGTAACCAGCCCGACCTTCACGCTCGGCCGGCGCTACGACGGCCGCCTGCCCGTCGCGCACCTGGATCTCCACCGCCTGGCGACGGTTGCCGGAGAGGATCCCGCGCTGCTCGACGACTACCTCACGCCCGACGCCGTCGCCTTCGTGGAGTGGCCGGGCGCCGCCGCCGGCCACCTCCCGGCCCCGGCGGCGGTCGTGCGGATCGACCACGCCGGGGGCGATCGGCGCACGATCTCCGTCGACTGGCGGCGCGGCGGCTGACCCCCGCCCGCCGACCGCCGGTCCCGCGGACGCGGTCCACCCGCCATCATGTCGGCGTGCCCGGCGACGCCGTCCTCGGCCTCGACACCGCAACCGCAGCCACCGTGGCGGCGGTGCTTCGCCGTGACCAGGTGTTCGAGGCGCGCGACGACCCCGCTCCGGGTGATCGCCCGGCGCACGCGGCCACAATTCTCGGCCTGGCGCGCGAGGCGATGGCCGCCGCCGGCGTCGGCTGGGACGACCTTGTCCGCATCGCCGTGGGGGTCGGCCCCGGATCGTTCACCGGGCTGCGCATCGGTGTGGCCACCGCCCGCGCGCTGGCGCAGGCCACGGGCCTGCCCGTCGCGCCGGTGTCCACGCTCGCGGCGCTGGCCGAGGCGGCGCTGCGACCCGCGCCGGGCGCCGCGGCGCTGGCGGCCCCGGCTGCCGTGCTCGCGGTGATCGACGCGCGCCGCGGCGAGGCCTTCGCGGCCGCCTGGGGCCCGGGCCTGGAGCCGCTCGCCGCGCCCGCGCCGCTCGGCCCCGAAGCGCTGGCGGACCTCGCGGCCGCCCTGCCGGCCGGGACGGTGGCCGTCGGCGACGGAGCGGTGCGGTTCCGCGCCGGTCTCGGCGCGGCCGGCAGCTTCGTCCCGCCGGATGCCTCGCCCTGGCACCGGGTGCACGGGGGCGCGATCTGCCGCCTGGGCGCCGAGGCGCCGGTCGTTGCGCTCGACGATCTCGTTCCCGACTATGCCCGCGCCCCGGACGCCGAACTGGCGGCGTCGCGCCCGTGACCGGCGCCCTCGAGATCCGGCGGCTCAGCTACGCGGACCTTCCGCAGGTCATCGCGATCGAGCGGCGCGCCTTCCCGACGCCGTGGTCGCTGGCGATGTTCGTCCTCGAGCTCTCGAAGCCGAGCGGGATCTGCCTGGCGGCGCTCGAGAACGGGACGCTGGTCGGCTACCTCGTGTGCTCGCGCTACGACACCGTCTGGCACATCATGAACATCGCCGTCGACCCCGACCGCCGGCGCCGCGGGCTCGCTCGGGCGCTGCTGGCGCGCCTGTTCGCGCGCCTGGGCGAGGGCGAGCGCGCGCGCTTCACGCTCGAGGTCCGCCAGACCAACGACAGCGCCATCGCGCTCTACGAGCGCCACGGCTTCCGGGCCGCCGGCCTGCGGCGGCGCTACTACCAGGACAACGGCGAGGACGCCATCATCATGTGGCGCACTCCGGCCACGGTGGCGGCCTCGAACGGGGGCGGGGGGGACCCGCTCGCGGACGTCCCGAACGCCGGGCCGGTGCCGCGGTGATCCTCGCGATCGAGACGAGCTGCGACGACACCTGCGCGGCGGTCGTCACGTCGGGCGGCGAGATCCGCGCCAACGTGATCTCGTCGCAGGGGATCCACGACCGTTACGGCGGCGTCGTCCCGGAGATCGCCTCGCGCCAGCACCTGCGCCTCGTCAATGCCGCCGTGCACGCCGCCATGGACGAGGCGGACGCCAGCCCGGACGACATCGGCCTCGTCGCCGCCACCCAGGGCCCCGGGCTGATCGGGGCGCTGCTGGTGGGGCTCACGACCGCCAAGGCGCTTGCCGCCGCCTGGGAGAAGCCGTTCGCGCCCGTCGACCACCTCCACGGCCACGTCGCGGCGGCCTTCCTGGAGCCCGAGCCGTTCCCGCCGCCGTTCCTGTGCCTCATCGCCAGCGGCGGCCACACGCTGCTGGCGGACGTCACCGGTCCGCGGTCCTGGCAGGTGCTCGGCAGCACGCTCGACGATGCCGCGGGGGAGGCGTTCGACAAGGGCGCCCGCCTGCTGGGCCTCGGCTTCCCGGGCGGGCCGGCCCTGGAGCGGCTCGCGGCGGACGGCGATCCGGCGGCCTTCGCGTTCCCGACGGGCGCGCGGATGCCCGGCCTGGACTTCTCGTTCGCGGGCCTGAAGACCGCGCTGCTGTACGCCGTGCGCGACCTCGGCGCCGACGAGGCCCAGCGCCGGCGGGCCGATCTCGCCGCGAGCTACCAGCACGCGATCGTCGAGGCCCTGACGCTGCGCATCACGCGCGCCCTGGCTGCGACCGGACGCACGCGGCTGGCGCTCGGCGGCGGCGTCGCGGCCAACGGACCGCTGCGCACGCGGGCGCAGGGCCTCGGCGCGGAGGTGTTCGTCCCGCCGCGCGCGCTCTGCACCGACAACGCGGCGATGATCGCCAGCGCGGCACGAGCCGTCGACCCGATGCCGTTTCCGGACTACCTGGACCTCGAGCCCTACCCGACGGGCGCGGGCGGCCTGTGAGACCGGCAGGAACGCCTCAGCCATCCCGGCCGAGGCGGGGCGGCGCCGGCGCGGAGGCCAGAAACGCGTTCGCGGCGGCGCAGGCCGCCGGGGTGTCGATGCGCAGCGTCCGTCCCGTGCGCACGTCGACGAGCACGCTGCGGCCGTAGTCCGATCCGCGGGTGCGGCGGTAGGCCGGATCGTTCAGCCGCACGCCTCCGGGCATGCAGGTGAACCGGACGCCCGGCCGCACCGTCAGCGCGCCGACCGTGCGGTCGTCGTAGCGCAGCCGGGCCGCGGGGCGGAAGTCCCACGTCACGGCGAAGATGGGCACGCCGGGCGCCTGGTAGGCCGCCTCGCCGTACGCGTAGAGCGTCGTGCTCGGCGGCGGCCGCGGGACCGCAGCCTCCAGCGCGTCCAGGACGCGCTCGCGCGCGGCCGCGGCGGCGTCCCAGTCCCCGATGTCGCCCGCCACGCGACTCACGTACCCGGCGCCGATCGCGGCGACCGCCACGGCGGCGATCGCCGCGACGGGGCGGTGCCGCGCCCCCGGAAGGACGGTGCGCGCCAGCGCCCACGCCGTCATCACCGCGGCGTAGGCGAAGGTCACGTACGCCGGGGCCGCGAGCAGGTTGATGCGATTCTCGATCCCGGGGCGCAGCGGCCCGTAGTGGTCGGAGGCCGGGACGACGAGGGCGTAGCCGACCACGAGGGCCCCCAGCCCGGCGACGGCGAGCCACGCCCAGCGGCGCAGGCGCGTCGCCGCCGCGGCGTCGTCCGTGCGGCGGGCGAGCACGAAGGCGCACACCAGGAGCGCTGCGGCGCCGCCGAGGACCGCCAGGCGCGGGATGCCGTCCACGGGGACGAGCGCCCGGGCGGCCAGGGTCAGGGCCTCGTCGAGGATCGTGGCGCCGTGGGCGAGGGTGTCGCCCAACGCCTGCGTGTCGCGCTGCGTGTTGAGCGCCACCACGACGAGCCACGCGCTCACGAGCACCGCGTCGACCGCCCAGCGCCGCAGCGCGGTCCGCCGCGGGGCGACCCGCCGGTAGAGCAGGAAGCCGGCCAGGATCGCCGGGCCGGCGATCTCGTAGGACCACAGGCTCGCCAGGTAGAGGCCGACCGACGCCGCCGCCAGGCGCGTCCCTCGCCGGCCGCCGGCCTCGAGACCGCGGATCGCGACCACCACTCCGGCGAAGTAGAAGGCGACGCCGAGCCAGTTCAGCGACGCGGTCGGCCACAGCACCATCGAATCCGACCACGGGAAGACGAGCAGGAGCCCGGCGATGGCGCCGGCGTGGACCGGCTCGAGCGGCACGACGACCCGCAGGAAGACGTAGAAGGTCGCGGCCGTCGCGGCCGAGATCGCCACCGCCAGCGCCAGGTGCCACGCCGCCGCGGTGCCGAAGGCGAGCGCCGGCAGGCCGACGAAGATCGCGCTCAGGGGACGGAAGGCGAGCAGCTTGAGGTCGATCCATCCGATGAACTCGTCGTTCTGCGGCGCAAAGCGCAGCCGTCCCGCGAGCTGCCAGTCGTCCCAGGTGAAGCCGCCGCGGGCGACGTGGACGCCGTAGACGGCCGCCCCGAGCAGGAGGAGCAGTCCGAGCGCCGCGGCGGCCTCGCGGACGGTCGGCGGCGCGACGGCGCCCCGCCCGCCCGGGCGACCGGTCGCGTCCGGCGGCGCCGCGTGCGCGGCGGCGGGTGCGTCGGCGGCGAGATGTGAGGCGGCTCCACCCGGCACGGCCGGGACTTTAGGGCCGCGCCCCCGCGAGCCGCCCCGGCGCCGCGTCTACCATCGCCCGCCGTGGCCGCAGATCCCGCCGAACCGGTCGTGACGCTCTACGCCCGCCCGGGCTGCCATCTCTGCGACGACGCCCGCGCGGCGCTCGAATCCGTGCGCCGCGAGATTCCGTTCGCGCTGGCCGAGCGCGACATCGAGGCCGACGACCGGCTCCATCGCGCCTACCTCGAGCGCATTCCGGTCGTCGAGGTCGACGGCGAGGAGCTGTTCGAGTTCTTCGTCGACGTCGCGGTGCTGCGCCGCCGCCTCCGCGCCGCCACGGGGCGCGCCGATCGAACCAACTAGAGTCATGACGATCGTGACCTCCGGCCCCGCCACGAGCCTCGCCGACCCGCCGCAGCCCTCCGAGCGGCTGTCGCTGGGCGTTGCCGCGCGGCTGTCGCGCTACCTCCAGGTCCTCACGCAGGCCCGCAAGCAGGGCAAGGACACGATCTCCTCGCAGGAGCTGTCGCGGTTCACGCGGGTCAACTCGACGCAGATC
>CAZEKK010000035.1:2035-15275 GCA_964512905.1 uncultured Solirubrobacteraceae bacterium | reverse complement strand
CTAGAACCGCAGCAGCGCCGCCATCCCGCCCGCCGGCGCGCCCTCGTCGGCGCTGTCCACGACCGACACGCGGGCGTCCTGCTCGAGCGCGAGTTCGATCGCGCGCTCGCCGAAGAGGGCGAGCGGCAGGCCGTCGAGCGCCGCGGTGACCCGGTCGTCGAGCGCCTCGCCGTCGGCCGGTTGCGCCTGCGGGTCGACCACGAGGTGGCTCACGCGGCGTTCGGCCAGCGCGAGCATCGTGTCCGCGGGTCCCACGGCGCCGTGGCGGCCGCCGGCCGCCGCCGAGGCGGCCTGCTCCGCCACCGCCGCGATCTCCCGGCTGCGTGCCCGCTCGATCTCCGGCTCCAGCCGCTCGGCCACGAGGGCCGGCGCCGCGTCGACGAGGTCGGTCTCGACCGTGGCGAGGACGCGCGCCGCCACGTCGTTCGGCAGGCTCGCGACGAAGCGCGACGCCACCTGCGCGCCGCCGGTGACGATGGCGTGCGCCACGCCATCCTCGGCCATGCGGGGGCCGAGCGCGGCGGCGGCGGCCGCGAAGAACCGCTCCCGGTTGGCCTCCACCCGCGCGTCGAACGCCTCGCGCTGGTCGGCGGCGTGGGCTCCGCGCCCGCCGCCGCGCCCGACGCCGCGCTGGTAGCGCCGCCAGTCCCCGGTGTCGAGGCCGAACTCGGAGCGGTCGGACTCGATGACGTGCCCGGTCTCCCAGGTCAGGACGCGCACGGCGTCGAGGCCCACCAGCACGAGGTCGGTGGCCCGCCCGCGGTCCCCCAGATCGGCGAGGGGCGCGACCAGCGGGCTGTCGTCCCAGGTCACGGCGGTGCGACGGACCGGAAGTTGGAAGGTGAAGCGCCGCTCGAAGGAGCCGTCGGGCGTCAGGAACCACGCGAAGCTGCGCCCGCGGTCGGCCGGAGTCACCGCGGCGAGGTCGTCCTCCACCTGCTTGGCGAGGTCGCGAATGGCCAGCGCGTCGTCGCGATCGCCCGCGCCTTCCGCGGCGGCGACGACGTCGCGCAGTCCGTTGCGGGCCTCGGTGTGCCAGGCCGGCGCGTGCCCGGTGTTCGCGGGGTCGCGCGGGTCGGTGCGGGCGTAGATGCTGAGCACGCGCCCCGGGCGGGCGGCGGCGAGGTCGAGGACGTCGTCACGAGTGAACATGGCGGCGGAGTCTACGGGCGGGCCGCTCGCGCCGTCCGCCGCTCCGCAGCGGGCGTCGGCACCGGCGCAGCGAGGCGGACGACGCCGTGGATTCCAGGGTCGGAACCCCGCGTAAGCTTCCGCTCCCCAGCCGGTTGAGCCGGTGACGGCGCGCCGAACGCGCCGGAGACCCGCCACCCATCACCGCTCCCCGGGAGGATCCGAACCATGCTCCGTCTCGTCCTCGTCATCGGCGCCGTCGTCGTCGCGGTTGCCGTCGGCGGCCTGAAGATCGCCAACGTCTTCGACTCCGCCTCGGATGCGGTCAAGGAGGCGACCGGCGCCGCCGCAACCGCCGGCGGGGACGAGGACAGCCTGATTCGCACCGCGAACTTCGCGCAGGCCCTCGACGTCCTGCGGGCGAAGGTTGGCGCCGATGCCGAGGTGCTCGACCTGCGCCTCGAGCCCGCGACGGCGACCTGGCAGGTGCGCGACGGCGACGAGGCGGTCGGCTACAAGCTGCTCGCCGGCAGCTCGGACCTCTCGTCGTTCGGCGTGGACCTCATCGGCCCCGGAAAGCTCCAGGACAACGTCTTCCCGCTCGCGAAGATCTCCCCGAGCGTGCCTGAGCGCCTGGTGGACGCCGCGAAGGCGCGCAATCCGACGCTCACCCTCGACGACGTCAACTTCCTCACCCTCGAGCTCGATCCCGTGACGGGCAAGCCCGAATGGAACCTCAACGCCGGTGGCGGCCTCTACGTCGCCGACCTCGATGGCTCGGACCTGCGCCAGCCCGGGGACGAGGGTCGTCGCGTCGCCGACTGCATCGCCGCCGCGAAGGGCGATCCGGCGAAGATCCAGGCCTGCGCGCTCCAGTAGCGGCGAGGTGCGCGCCGCCTACGCCGCGGCCTGCTCCGCCCAGTCGCGGTAGAGCTTCCAGTAGGCCCCGCGCGCCTCGAGGAGCTCCTCGTGGGTGCCCTGCTCGGCGATCGCGCCGTGCTCGAGCACGACGATGCGTCCGGCCCGCTGGATCGTCGACAGACGGTGGGCGATCACGATCGCCGTGCGTCCCGCGAGCAGCCGGCGCAGGCCGTCCTCGATCCGGTTCTCGGTGCGGATGTCGACGTTGGCCGTGGCCTCGTCGAGCACGAGGATCCGCGGGTCGGCGATCAGGGCGCGGGCGAAGGCGATGAGCTGGCGCTGGCCCGCCGACAGCTGCACGCCGCGCTCGCCGACCTGCGTGTCGTAGCCGTCGGGCAGCGGGTCGATGAACACGTCGGCGCCGACCGCCGTGGCGGCCGCGATCACCTCGTCGGGCGTCGCGTCGGGGCGCCCGAAGGCGATGTTCTCTCCGATCGTGCCCGAGAAGAGGAACGACTCCTGCGGCACGATCCCCAGCTGCGAACGCAGCGACGAGGCGGCGACGTGGCGCAGGTCGTGGCCGTCGACCTTGACCGCGCCCGCCGTAGGGTCGTAGAAGCGGGCCACGAGCTTCGCGAGCGTCGACTTGCCCGCGCCGGTCGATCCCACCAGTGCGACGGTCTGACCCGGCGGCACGTCGAGGTCGATCCCGCGCAGCGCCTCGACCGCGTCGGGGCCCTCGCCGTAGGCGAAGCGGACGCCGTCGAACTCGATCCGCCCGGCGATGCGGCCGAGCCGGACCGCGTCGTGGCGGTCGACGACGTCGGGCTCCTCGTCGAGCAGCTCGAAGATCTTGTCCAGCGCCGCCATCCCGCTCTGGTAGGTCGTGTAGAGGTTCGAGAGCTGCTGGATCGGGTCGAAGAAGGTGTTCAGCGCCGCGAGGAACGCCACGAGCACGCCGATCGTGACCTCGCCGTCGATCGCCTGGACCCCGCCGTAGAGCAGGATCCCGATCGTGGCGATCCCGCTGAGCAGCTCCACGCCGGGGAAGTAGGCGGCGTTGAGGTTGACCGTCTTGAGGTTCGCGTCGCGGTTGGCGACGTTGAGCTCGCCGAAGCGCTCGATGTGGCGGGCCTCCTGGCCGAAGGAGCGCACGACCCGGACGCCGGAGATCGTCTCCTGCAGGTACGAGGTGATCCAGGCGATCTTCTCGCGGGTGAGGCGGTACGCGTCCGCGGAGGCGATCCGGAAGGCCAGCGAGGCCAGCAGCAGCACCGGGAAGATCAGGAACGTCAGCAAGGCGAGCTCGAGGTCCAGCCAGACCAGGATCGCGGTCGTCCCGATCAGGAGCAGCGTCGACTGGAAGAGCGTGACGATGCCGTCGCTGACGAGCGCGTCGAGCGCCTGGACGTCGTTGGTCATCCGCGAGACCAGCACGCCCGCCCGCTTGCGCGAGTAGAAGCCGATCGAGAGCGTCTGCAGGTGCTCGAACAGCCGGATGCGCAGATCCTGGAGCGCCCGCTGGCCGACCCAGCCCGTCAGGTAGGTCTGCAGCGCGCTGGCGCCCCACAGCAGCAGCGAGGCGGCCAGGAAGGCCGCCACGACCAGCGAGAGCGTGCCGAGGTCCCCCGGCACGATGCCGTCGTCGATGGCGAGCTTCGCCAGCGGCGCGGGCGCGAGCGCGGCGGCGGTTCCGAGGACGAGCGCCCCGAACATCGCCGCCACCCGCCAGCGGTAGGGCCGCAGGAGCTGGGCCAGTCCGCGGACCTTGCGGCCGCGGCCGCCGGTCTCGCGCAGCCGGCGGCGCACCTCGGCGCGGCTGCGGATCTCCGACAGCCGGCTCACAGGCCCGCCACCTCGGCCTCGCGCGGCTTCTCGGTGAGGAACACCTGGTCGGGCAGCCCCTTCTCCACGATCTCGCGGTAGAGCGGCGATGCCTCGAGCAGGTCGTCGTGCATCCCGTGCGCGGCCACGCGCCCGCCCTCGAGCACGACGATCTCGTCCGCGAGCGAGATCGTGGAGAGCCGGTGGGCGATCACGAACGTCGTGCGGCCCGTCATCGCCTCGCGCAGCGCGCCCTTGATCTCCTGCTCGGTGGAGGCGTCGACCGACGACGTCGCGTCGTCGAGGATGAGGATGCGCGGATCGGCGAGCAGCGCCCGCGCGATCGCCAGCCGCTGGCGCTGGCCGCCCGAGAGCGTGAGGCCGCGCTCGCCGATGATCGTGTCGTAGCCGTCGGGCAGGTCGGTGATGAAGTCGTGGGCCTGCGCGCGGCGCGCCGCCGCCTCGATCTGCTCGAGGCTGGCGTCCAGGCGGGCGTAGGCGATGTTCTCGCGCACCGAGGCCGAGAACAGGAACGGATCGTCGGTGACCAGTGCGATCTGGTGGCGCAGGGAGGCGAGGTCGACGGTCCGCACGTCGGCGCCGTCGACGAGCACCGCGCCGGCGGTCGGATCGTAGAGGCGCGGGATGAGCGAGACGAGCGACGTCTTGCCCGACGCGGTCGTCCCGACGAGCGCGACGGTGGTGGCCGCCGGGACGGCGAAGCTCACGTCCTGCAGCGCCGGCTCGGCGGCCCCCTCGTACGTGAGGGAGACGTGGCGGAACTCGACGCGGCCGCCGCCGGTCGGGAGCGGCGGCGCGCCGGGCGGGGCGGTCAGCTCGGGCTCGCGGTCGAGGATCTGGAAGATCCGGTCGCCCGACGCCGTCGCGCGCTGGGCCATGCCGAGCGCGACGCCGAACGTCCGCATCGGCGAGATCATCATGAGCAGGTAGGTGTAGAAGGCGGTGAAGGCCCCGAGCGAGAGCGCGCCCGACACGACGTCGCGGCCGCCGAAGTAGAGGATCGCGGCGAGGCCGAGGGCGGGGAGGAAGCCGATGAGCGGGTTGTAGATCGCCCGCAGGCGCGTCGAGTACATCGACTGGTCGAACACCCGGGCGACGGTGTGGCGGAACCGGTGCGCCTGGCGGTCCTCCCGCGCGAAGGCTTTGACCACCCGGATGCCGGAGACGTTCTCCTCGGCGTCGGCCGTCAGTTCGGCGATCCGCTGCTGGACCTCCTGGAGCGCCGGGCGTGCCCGCTTGCCGTAGCTGCGCGCGGCGACCACCACGAACGGGACCGGCAGCAGCGAGATGGCCGCCAGCTTCGGGTTGAGGATGAACATCGCGATCGCCCCGATCAGCAGCGTCAGCGCGGACTGGATGATGAAGATCAGGCCGTACCCGAGGAAGAACCGGACCGACTGCAGGTCGACGGTCAGCCGCGACATGAGCTGGCCGGTCTGCTGGCGGTCGAAGAACCCCAGTTCGAGGCTCTGGACGTGACGGTAGAGCCGGTCGCGCAGGTCGACCTCGACGCCGAGGGAGACCCGCCCGGCGACGAGCCGCCGGGCGACGGTGAGGGCGAGGCGGATCAGCACGACGACGCCGATCGCCGCGGCGGCCAGTTCGAGACCGCCGCGGTCGCCGGCGTCGATCTGGTTGACGGCCACGCCCGTGAGGGCGGGGATGGTCACGGTCCCGACGATCGCGCCGATGGCGAGGAACAGGGAGGCGAGGACGCCCCGCCGATAGGGGCGCAGGAAGCCGAGAAGTCGGACGAACGTGCGCAAAACTTCAGAAAGTATAGTAGGCCGGCCAAGCGCCCCTCATCCTTGGTACGCCCCGGGGCGGGGCCGGGGCGCATACTCCCGGCCATGCCCGCGCCCCCTGCCGGCCTCTGCGACGCCTGCCGCCACCAGCGTCTCGTGCCGACGACCCGGGGGTCGGTCTTCTCGCTCTGCGAGCGCTCCCGCGAGGACCCCGCGCGCTTTCCCCGCTATCCCGGGCTGCCGGTGCTGCGGTGCGCGGGGTTCGAGGAGCGTCCGGAGCCGGAGACGGGCCACGAGTGACCGTGCCGGCGCTACCCTCGGCGGCGTGCCCGGCGCCCTGAGGTTCGTCGTCGTCGCAGCAGCGCTGTCCACAGGCCTCGGCCTCGCGGGCGCGACGTCCGCGCCGGCCGCGACCGCCGCGTGGCAGGCGCTGCGATCCGACACGCTGGCCCGCACGGAGGTCGCCGCCGCCCGGATCGGCTCCTCGATCTATGTCGTCGGCGGCTTCGTGCCGCCGGGCGTGACCACCGGCGCGGTGCGGCGCTACGACATCCGCACGAACCGCTGGAGCCCCGTCCACCCGCTTCCGCTGCCCGTCAACCACCCGGCGGCGGTCGCGGCCGGCGGCCGCCTGTACGTGATCGGCGGCTACACCGCGGCCGGCGGCCTGGCCGGCGAGACCGCGGCCGTGCAGCGTTACGACCCGCGGCGCAACCGCTGGGCGCGCCTGGCCCCGATGCCGACTCCTCGCGCCGCCCTCGCGGCCGGCACGCTCGGCGGCCGGATCTACGCCGCCGGCGGCACAGCCCAGGGCCGGATGCTCGCGGTCGTCGAGGCTTATGACCTGCGGACCGGTCGCTGGCGTCCGGCGCCGCCGCTCGCCGTGGCCCGCGAGCACGTGGGGGGCACGGTGGCCGGCGGGGCGTTCTACGTCGTCGGCGGCCGCTCGCCCAACCTCGACACGGTGGAGCGCTATCGCCCCGGCGCTCGCCGCTGGGAACGACTCCCGGGCCTGCTGACCAGGCGCAGCGGGATCGCCGCTGCCACGGTCGGCCGCTGCGTCGTCGTCTTCGGCGGCGAGGAGGCCGCCGGCACCATCGCCCCGGTCGAGCGCTTCGATCCGCGCACCCGGCGCTGGACCGCGCTGGCGTTGATGCGCACGCCGCGCCACGGGCTCGGGGGCGCGGCGCTTGGTGGGCGGGCCTACGCGCTGTCCGGCGGCCCGGATCCCGGGTTTGCCTTCTCCGGCGCCACCGAGGCGCTCGACGTCCGCGGCTGCTGACCGCCGAGGGCGTGGGGCCCGGTCGCCGCGACGGCCGCCCGGGCCTCGCGTTCGTACGGGTTGTCCGCGTAGCCGACGGCGAGGTAGGAGAGCGGCATCGCCAGCGGGAGGTGCTGGAGCTGCCAGACGTGGCACAGCTCGTGGCAGACGAGGTCGTCGGAGGCCGCGTCGAGTGGCTCGCGCAGCAGGATCAGCCCGTAGGTCGCGTAGCCCGAGAACCGCCGGAACCAGGGCAGTCGGAAGAGCCACGGGGCGCTGAGCATCCGGACGCGGTCGATTCGCACGGGCGCCCGGTAGAGCGCCAGGCGGTCGAGCCGGTCCTTGGCGGCGCGCAGGGCCAGGGCCTCGGCGCCCCCGCGGCTCACTGGCTCGTCGACGCGAGCGGGCTGAGCACCAGGAACGCGGTGGCGTCCTGGCCCTGCTGCAGGCTGTAGCGGAAGAGGCTCGGATCGGTGAGCCGCTCGATGAGCGACGCCTCGCTCTGGGCCTCCTTGAGGGCTGCAACCGGAGGCGGCGGCGCGTCGAGGGTCACCCGCAGCGGCGCGTCGAGCTCGCTCGAGACCTGGTCGCGGCGGAAGAAGAGGGCGTTCTGGGGCTTGGCCCCCGGCGCCGGCGGCAGCAGCACGACGACGTTGTCGACGCCGTCGATGTACCGGAAGGTGTAGAGCGCCAGCTCGAGGGCTTCACGGCGCAGGAGCAGGAAGCGTTCCACGCTGGGCTTGCCGCTCTTGATCGCGCAGCGGGAGCCAAGGCCGCACAGGGTGTAGAGGATGCTGTCGCCCTGCACGATCTGGGCCTGTTCGCCGGTCGACAGGGCGATCCGCACGGGCAGGTCCGCGACGCGCAGGGGGCCGCCAGTCACGGCCACGAGCTGGTCGCCGTTCTCCTGCTTGTAGGCGGGGGCGACGTAGTCGGCGATCTGCTGGGCGCCCTTGTCGCCGTCGTCGCTGGGACGCCACTGCGACCACGCCCGGTCGCCGCTGGCGCCGCTGTCGCGACCGCCGGAGAGCACGAGCACGAGCGCCACGATCGCGCCGAGGCCGATGCCGATCAGCACGCCGAGGCCCATGCGGAAGCGCGATTCGTAGGGGACGGGCTCGTCGCGGGGCCGGTCGACCTCGGCGCCGGAGGCCGCCACCACGGCGGGGAGCCGGTCGCCCGCCGGCGGGGCGTCGCCGCCGGACGGCGCGGTCTCCGGGGCGGCGGCGGGCGCTGGCGGTGCGGGGTCGCGCTCGGCGGGAGGACCCGGCTCGACTGTCGCGCTGGGGTCGGCGGTCGCGCCGGCGTCGGGCGTCGCGCCGGCCTCTGGCGTCGCGCCGGCCTCTGGCGTCGCGCCGCCGTCGGGCGTTGCGCCGGCCTCTGGCGTCGCGCCGGCCTCTGGCGTCGCGCCGCCGTCGTTCGGTCCGGGTGCCGGCGCGTCGGCGGGCGGCGTGGCCCGCGGCGGGCGCCGCGCGGGATCGAAGTGGCGGTCGTCGCTCATACCTTCGGCCAGCTCCGGCGGTCAAGCAGGTCGACCTGCGGGCGCACGAGGTCGACCTCGTCGAGCAGGTCGACGACCTCGTCGCCGTGCATCTCCTTGCGCTCCACGAGCGCGGTGGCGACGTGCTCGACCTTGTCGCGGTTGTAGGCGACGAGGTTGTACGCCGTCAGGTAGGCCTGCCCGAGCAGCTGGGCGGCGGCGGCGCGCTTGACCGGATCCTGCAGCACGGCCGAGACCATGTCCGACTGCATCGCGGTGCTCGTGCTCGTGCGGTTCATGAGCCGCTGGCCGATGCGCTCGAAGCGCTTCATCGCCTCGGCCTCGGCCTCCTCGGCCTTCTCCTCGGAGGAGAAGCGGTCGCTGAAGTCGACCTGCTCGGCGCCCATCGCCCACATGCCGACCATCAGCGCCGCGAGGGTCGTCGCGCTGCGCATGTCGCCCGCCACGCCGCGGGAGTTCTCGCCGTAGAAGACGTGCTCGGCGGCCATCGCGCCGACCGTCCACACGAGGTGGCCGACGTCCTCGTGGCGCCACGACGAGAACCGCTCCTCCTTCTCGATCGCCTGGTGGTGGCCGAGGGAGTTGCCGCGCATCCGGATCGAGAGGCGCGTCGACATGGTGTCCTCCATGTAGACGTGCGAGCAGACCGCGTGGCCGGCCTCGTGGATCGCGGTCGCCCGCGTCTCCTCGGGGACGTAGTCGACGGCGATCGCCGTGCCGGACTCGACGGTCGTCATCGCCTCGACGAGGTCGTGGCGGCCGAAGATCGGACGGCCCTCGGAGTGGGCGTAGGTCAGCGCCATCGAGCAGACCTGCTCGATCATCGCCGGCGAGTAGCCCTGGGTCATTCGCGCCAGCTCGTCGCGGCGCTGGGGCGTGTCGAGGTCGGGCTCGTGGTCGACCTTGGCGAGGTAGAGGTCGAAGATGTCCTCGCGGTCCTTCTTGATCGGGGTGCGGAACCAGACGTGGCGGCCCATCCGCCCCGGGCGCGTGAGGGCGGGGTCGAGCATCTCCAGCGGCACGTTGCAGGCCCCGATGAAGTAGATGTCCTCCTTGCGCGGCTTGGGCGGGGGCAGGCGCAGCGAGCGCTTGCCGATCCGCCGCGGCACGACGTAGACGGCGTCGAGGAGCGTGTTGATCCGGTTCGTGAAGAACCGCTTCATCAGCGGCGGGTCGTCGATGCCGTCCATCACGACCAGGAGCTGGTTGAGGGCCATGCCGCCGCCCATGCCGCCCATGCCGCCCGGCACGACGAACTGGTTGATCGCGCCGCCGAGGCGCTGGACGACCGGGGGATAGGGCGAGGGGCGCGGCTCCTCGCGCGCGGCAAAGACCTTCTCCTGCCAGGCCCGCGACTTCAGGACGAGTTCGCCGTCGGGCGTGAGGGCGCCCTGCGGGCCGAAGAACAGGTGGTCGTGGACCGAGCCCGGCGCCGACATCCCGGCCGAGCCCGGCCCCAGGCTCTGACGGCGCATCCCGACCGCGTCGATCTCGTCGATGAACACGATGCACTGGCCGCCCCACTTCGCGGCCAGCTTCTTGGCCTTGCGGGCCAGGAAGCGGACGATGACCGCGTCCATGCCGATGAAGGTCTGGGCGAAGCCCGAGCCGGGAATCGTCACGAACGGGCAGTTGAACGATGTCGCGATCGCCTTGGAGAGCATCGTCTTGCCGGTGCCCGGCGCGCCGAGGAAGAGCACGCCGCGCTCGCGCTTGCCGCCGGCCTTCTCGAACGCCTCGCCCGACTGCCACAGGGACACGACGCGGGTGATCTCCTTCTTGGCCTCGTCCTGGCCGCGGACGTCGGTGAGCTTCACGCCCCAGTCGGCGTCCCCGGGCTCGTAGCCCTTGATCTGCTGGATCCCCAGGAAGACGAGCGGGCCGAACAGGATCAGGAAGTTGATGAAGAACAGCAGCGGAAGCTGGATCAGCAGCGTCAGGAACAGCGGCAGAATCTGGACGAACGCCTTGCCGATGTCGGCGAGCGTGATGCCGAAGGCCGCGTTGAGGATCAGCAGGATCGTGCCGAGCGGGACGACGAGCCACAGCAGCCGCCGCCACTTCTTCTTCCAGTACCAGACCCGGCGCCGGCTGACGATGTCGTGCTCGGCCAGCTCGCTCTCGGCGCCGTAGATCGCGGGCGAGGGAATGACCTTGTGGGCGATGACGTCGACGAGCCCGCGGAACATCACCACTGCGACGGCGGTCACGAGCAGCGACACCGGGATGCTCCAGCCGTTGCGCTCGAAGCACCACAGGAAGAACACGGGGGCGGTCAGCAGCGCCACGAACGTCGCGGCGCGCCCAAGCCGCCGCCACTCGTGGGCGAGGGCGGTGGAGTGCTCGTTGACGCCGGAGCGCAGCGCCGGTCTCTGCTCGGCGTACGACATCGACCGCTGAGGGTACTGCGTCGCCGGCCGCTTGGCGGCGCGTGCAGGCGCGCGCCCGGGATAGGGTGCGGTCGTGCCCGGGAAGCCCGCCATCCGCATCGCCCTCGTCCTCGCCGCCGCCTGCGCGGGGGCCGCGGCAGCGCCGGCGAGCGCCGCCACCGTGGCCAGCGGGCCGCTGCGGGCATCGCTCGACGCGAAGTCCGGCCGGCTCGTGGTCGCCCAGGGCGGCCGTCCGGTCCTGGCCGAGGTCGCGGGAGCCGGCACGGGGCCGACCGGACGGCTCGGGATCCGGATCGGCGGGGTGTGGCGCCGGGCCACGCGAGCGGTTGCCGTGCGCCGATCCGGGCGGGCGATCGTGGCCGACCTCGCCACCACCGACCCGGCGGGCCGGCGCCTGCGCGCGACGGTGGCGCCGGACGGCGACGGCGCGCTGACCCTGCGGGCAGGCGTCGCCGGCGCGACGGCGGGGGTCGAGGCGACGGGCATCGCCTTCGGGGCCGCCCGCGGCGAACGGTGGCTCGGCTTCGGAGAGCGGTCCAATGCCGTCGACCAGCGCGGGTCCGAGGTCGAGAACTTCGTCGAGGAGGGCCCGTACCTCGATGGGGACTACCCGCTGGTGCGCCCGTCGATCCCGCCGTGGGGCCTGCGCGAGCGGCCCGACGCGACCTACTTTCCGATGCCGTGGCTGCTCTCGACCGGCGGGTGGGGCGCGCTCGTGCGCAACACGCAGGAGAGCCGCTTCCGCCTGGAGAGCGATCGCCAGGGCGCGTGGAGCGCCGAGGTCGACGCCGCCCGGCTGTCGCTGACGGTCCTGGCCGGGCCCCGCCCGGCGCAGGTCCTCCGCCGCCTGACGACCGTCACCGGGCGCCAGCCGCGCCCGCCCGCGCCATGGGTGTTCGGTCCGTGGGTCCAGACCGGCCACGAGAACACGAATCCCGACGAGCAGGGCTACTTCCGCATCCTGCGCGCCGCCGACGCCCCGGTCTCGGTCGCCGAGACGCACATGCGCTACATGCCCTGCGGCGTCGACCGCGGTCAGGCGGCGGTCGAGCGCCGGCGGACCGCGGCATTCCGCGCCCAGGGGCTGGCGACGGTCACCTACCTGCGCGAGGCGGTCTGCGCCGACGACGCCGCGACGTTCGCCGCCGGGGTGGCGCAGCGCCTCTTCACGCGCCGCGCCGACGGCAGCCCGTACACCTACCGGGCGTTCGTCGGCGGTCGGGTGACCGACGTCGCGCAGATCGACTTCTCCAATCCCGGGGCGGGCGCGTTCTACGCCACGATCCAGCGGCGCGCCACGGCGAACGGCTACGACGGCTGGATGGAGGACTACGGCGAGTACACGCCGCTGGACTCGGTGTCGGCCAACGGCATGCGCGGGACGGAGATGCACAACCTCTACCCAGTCCTCTACCACCGCGCGGGGTTCCGCTACGCCCAGCGCGCGCCGCGCCCGACCGTGCGGTTCAACCGCTCCGGCTGGACCGGCGTGCACCCCTATTCGCAGATCACCTGGGGCGGCGACCCGTCGACGAGCTGGCGCTTCGACGGGCTCGCCTCCTCGGTGACCCAGGCGCTGAACATGGGCCTCTCCGGCATCAGCACCTGGGGCTCGGACATCGGCGGCTTCTTTACGCTCTCCGGCCCGAAGCTCGACGCCGAACTGCTCGCGCGCTGGATCCAGTTCGGGGCCGTCTCGGGCGTCATGCGCACGAAGGCCGAGGGCATCGGCACGCCGCTCGAGGGCCGGCCGCAGGTGTGGCAGCGACCGACGCTTCCCATCTGGCGCCGCTACGCCAAGCTGCGGACGCAGCTGTACCCCTACCTCGTGGCGGCGGATCGTGCGTACGCCCGCACCGGCCTTCCGCTCATGCGCCACCTCGCGCTTGCGTATCCGGACGATCGCCGCGCCGTGTCGCGCGACGACGAGTTCCTCTTCGGGCCGGACCTCCTCGTCGCTCCGGTGACCCAGCCCGGCCAGCGCCGCCGCGCGACCTACCTGCCGCCCGGCCGGTGGGTCGACCTCTGGCGCTCGGCCCGCGTGCGCGCGACCGACGGGGGGCTGCACCTCGGCCGCGTCCGGCTGCTGGCGGGCGCCAGGACGACGACGCTGCCGGCCCCGCTGGCCGAACTGCCGCTCCTGGCCCGGGCGGGGACGCTCCTCCCGCTCCTGCCGGCCGACGTCGACACGCTCAGCGGCACCGGATCGGGCCCGGGCCTGGTGCGGCTGCGCGACCGGCGCGACCGGCTCGACGTGCTCGCGTTTCCCCGGGGCCGCTCCGCGGCGGCGTTCGATGCCGACGGTCGCATGACGTCCCAGGAGGGGCCCGCGGGCTGGACGCTCGACGTTCGGGCGGGCCGCGTGCGCACGATCCGCCTCCAGGCGTCGCTCGCCACCCTGGTGCGCCCGTTCCGGCCGTCCCGCATGACGCTGGACGGGCGCGACCTGCCGCGCTCGGCCTGGCGCTACGACGCCCGCACGCGGGTGCTGCGGGCCGCCGTCCGG
>CAZEKK010000035.1:0-1935 GCA_964512905.1 uncultured Solirubrobacteraceae bacterium | reverse complement strand
CGCCGCATCGCCGCGTGGTCCCTGGTCGTGGTCGCGTCGCTGCTGCTCGTCCTGGGGATCTTCGCGGTGTGGCTGAACCGCCAGCTGCTCAACACCGACAACTGGACGAACACCAGCACGCAGCTGCTCGAGAACAAGGACATCCGCGAGCAGCTCGCCGACTATCTCGTTGCCGAGCTGTACGCCAACGTGGACGTCTCCGGCGAGATCGAGTCGGTGCTGCCCAAGCAGGCCGCGCCGCTGGCCGGCCCTGCCGCCAGCGGCCTGAAGAACCTCGCCACCGAGGCGGCGAACGCCGGGCTGGAGTCCTCCCAGTTCCAGAACCTCTGGCGCAACGCGAACCGCGTCGCGCACACGCAGTTCGTGAACTTGGTCGAGGGCAACGACGTCGGGCCGCTCCAGACCTCGAACGGCAAGGTGACGCTGGACCTCGCCACGATCGTCAGCTCGCTGGCCGCCGACGTCGGGATCCCGCAGTCGCTCATCAAGAAGATCCCCCCGGACGTCGGCCAGCTCGAGGTCATGGACTCGCAGGCGATCGCGACCGCCCAGGACGCCACCTCGGTCTTCCGCGCCCTGCTCGTCGTGCTGTGGATCCTGATCCCGCTGATGTACGCCCTGGCGATCTACCTCGCGGTGGGCTACCGCCGGCGGCTGCTCGTCGGCGCCGGCCTCGGCTTCGCTGCCGCCGCGCTCGTCGTGTTCGTGGCCAAGAACCTCGTCGGAAATGCGGTCGTCGACGGGCTCGCGACGACCGAGGCCGTCAAGCCGGCCGCCGAGGCGGCCTGGTCGATCGGCACGTCGCTGCTCGTCCAGGCCGCCCAGGGCGCCCTGTTCGTCGGCGTGGCGCTGCTGATCGCCGCCTGGGTCGGCGGACGGTCGCGTCCGGCGACGGCGCTGCGCCGGGCCGCGGCGCCGTACCTGCGCGACCGGGCCGACATCACCTGGGGCGTGACCGCCGCGTTCATCCTGCTGCTTGCGCTGTGGGGTCCCACGCCGGCCGCGCGGACGATCTCGGGGATGCTCCTGTTCGCGATCGTGATCGTGATCGGCGTGGTGGCGCTGCGGCGCGAGACGGCGCGGGAGTTCCCCGACGCGCGAATCGGCAGTGACGATCCGGGGATGATGGCCAAGGTCGGGGCCGCGGCGGCCACCGGCGGGCGGGCCGCCGCAGGGGCGGTCGGCCGGGCCCGCGAGTCGGTCACCAGCCGTCCCAAGCCGGCGCCGGCGCTGCCGCCCGCCAGCGACCGCTACGCCGAGATCGAGCGCCTGGCCTCGATGCGCGACCGCGGTGTCCTCACGGACGAGGAGTTCGCCGCCGAGAAGGCCGCGTTGCTGGCCTCGGCGCCTCCGGCCGACTGACGCACGGCGCAGCGCCGCAGCCCGCCCGCGTGAGGGTTCGCCGATGCGATGGCGCGGTAGGCTTGCGTCCGTGCCCACGATGATCCACTTGGTCGGCGGCGCGGGGACGCTGCTGGCCGCCGCCGACGCCCGCACGATCCGCAACGAACTTGCCAGCGCGCCCGACGGCGCGGTGCGGCTCCGGCTCGAGGACGGCGGCGAGGCCACGGTCTACCGCCACGCGATCGCCTACCTCACCGACGAGCCCGGCGACGACGCGGAGTAGGGCGGCCGCCTCCGACGGTCGGCGCGAACGGCCGTCTACGCCGGGCGGCCGGCGTCCGGGCCGGCCTCCGCGACCGGCGGCACGACCGGCGGCTGCGACGCCGCCCCGGACCGGCGTCCGCGAATCGCGTAGCCCGCGCCGACGAGCGCAACGATCGCGAGCACGCCAGCGCCGGCGATCGCGTAGACCGTGCGCGGCGAGGCGAGCGTCGCCACCGCGCCGCCGACGATGAAGCCGACCGCGGGCATGAGCTGGTTGATGGCCTCGAGCAGCCCCATCACCCGCGCCTGGAGCGCCTGGCGGTGCAC
>CAZEKK010000034.1:9749-15570 GCA_964512905.1 uncultured Solirubrobacteraceae bacterium | reverse complement strand
GCGAGCGCCTTCTACTCCGCGCTCTTTGGCTGGGACATCCAGGAGGGCCCGCCCGAGACCGGCGGCTACCGGATGTGCATGCTGCGCGGGGCGCCGGTCGCCGGCCTCATGTCGGTGATGTCCGAGGACCAGCCCCCCGCCTGGATGACCTACGTCTCGACCGACGACGCCGATGCGACGGCCGCGAAGGTCGCCGAGGCGGGCGGCTCGGTCGTCGTCGAGCCGATGGACGTCCTCACCTTCGGCCGCATGGCGGTGTTCGCCGACGACGCGGGCGCCCAGTTCGCGGCTTGGCAGCCGCGCGATCACATCGGCGCGGGCATCGTCAACGAGACCGGGGCGCTCGTCTGGAACGAGCTGAACGTCCGCGACGCGGAGGCGGCGACGGCGTTCTACGGCGCCGTGTTCGGCTGGCGGGGCGAGCCCGTGCCCGACAGCCCCATGCCCTACACGCAGTGGATGCTCGGCGAGGACGGCATCGCCGGGATGATCCAGATGACCGACCAGTGGCCGCCGGAGGTGCCGCCGCATTGGGTCGTCTACTTCGCCGTGGACGACTGCGACGCCACCTGCGCCCGCGCCAGGGAGCTGGGAGGCTCGGTCTCGGTCGAGCCGTTCGACATCCCGATCGGCCGCTTCGCCATGCTCGGCGACCCGCAGGGGGCCTACTTCTCCGTCATCGCAATGAACGAGATGCCGGACTAACGGACCGCCGCGGCCGGGGGCGGGACAGCACGCGGCCCCTGCCCGGGGGGACAGCACGCGGCCCCTGCCCGGCGGGGCCGCACGCGGCCCCGAATCAGCCGCTGACGACCCCGACGACGTGGCCCTCGGGATCGGCGAACAGCCCGATCTCGGTGCCTTCCATGACCCGCTCGGGGCCGAACACCCGCGTCCCGCCGAGCCGCTCGGCGTCGGCGAGCGCGGCCTCGACGTCGGGCACCCCGACGTAGAACGTGACGTGGCCGGCGGCGCCCTCCGGCGCGGCGCCGACGCCGCCGCCGATCCCGACCCCGTCGGAGGTCACGTTCTCCTCACGCGCGACGAGCCCGTAGTTCATCGGGTTGCTCGCGTCGATGTTCCAGCCGAACAGCTCGCCGTAGTAGCGCTGCAGCGCGTCGGCGTCCTGCCCGGTCACTTCGAAGTGCACGACTGGCATGCCCATGACAGTTCCTCCTCTGCGCCCCGAGCGGCGGCGCGTCGCGGTCCCGTCCACTCCATCAGAACGCGCCCGGCGCGCCAAGCCATCGTCGGCGCGCGGCGCGCTTCCCGGCCCGCATCCCCGGCCCGGCCCGGCGCCCCCGCCCCGGGCCGACGCAGCCCGGCTACCGCGCCGGCGTGCCGGACAGCGCCCGCACGAGCGCCAGCAGCCCGTCGCGCAGCTCGGGCTGGTGCGCGCCCGGGGCGGCGAGCCGGCGGATCGCCAGGCCGTCGCTGAGCGCCACGAAGAGCGCCGCGCTGGCGGCGGGGTCGGGTACGCCGATCGCCTGCAGCGCCGCCTCGGCTACCTCCTCGTAGGCGCGGAAGCACCGCTCGGCGGCGTCCTGGAGCGCATCGTTGCGCGCGCTCTCCAGGTACAGCTCGAACTGCGCGACGGTCAGGATCCGGTCGGCGTGCGCATGGTTGGCGATCTCGTCGGCGAAGGCCGCCGCGACCTCCTCGGCCGTCAACCCGCCGTCGACGATGGACGCGGCGAGCGCGTTGAGGCGGACGATCTCCTCCTCGACGAAGAGCAGCAGGGCGGCGCGCAGGAGGTCGTCCTTGGCGCCGAAGTAGTAGGTCATCGAGCCGAGCGGCACGCCGGCGGCCTCGGCGACGGCGCGGTGGGTGACGTCGCCGATGCCGCCGCGCCCGATGACCTCCAGCGTGGCGCGCAGAATGCGCTCGCGGCGCTCCTCGGCGCGCTCCTGGCGTGGCTGGGCAGCGCCTTCCATCGCGGGCATCGTACGCAAACCGCCGCGCATAGTTGGACAACTAGCTACAGTGCCCGCGACTCTGCGTCCGGGCGCGTCCGCGCTGGCCGCCCTCCGACCATGTACCGGCACCGACACCGCCACCCCGCTGCTAGGCTCGCCGCGCGCCCGGCGGCGCAGCCTCGAGGGGGGGCGGGCCGGGGCGCAGCGTTCTCCATGGACCTCATCGACGCATCAGCCGCGCTCGCGCACGCATGACGGCGCGCCTGGACCGGCGCTCGTTCCTGCAGGCCGGCGGCGCCGGGGTGCTCCTGTGCGCGCTGGGCGACCAGGTCATCGAGGTCAAGTCGCCCAAGGACGTCGAGAAGATCGACGCCGCCGCCGCGGCGCTCAAGAAGCCGGACTCGGCCCGCGATCCGGTCGACTCGTCGACGTTCAAGGCGCCCGAGCCGCAGCCCGGCGGCCAGGTCCGCGAGTACTGGATCGCCGCCCGCTCGGCGCGCTGGAACGTCGTCCCCACGGGCTTCGACCAGTGGAAGAACCGCAAGGTGGGCGGGAAGGCGACCTTCACCGCCTTCGTCTACCAGCTCTACAGCGAGGGCTTCTCGGCGCCGCTGACGCGACCCTCGATGCCGGGCCCCGTCATGGAGGCCGAGGTCGGCGACGTGATCCGCTGCCACGTCCGCAACGCCGACACGAAGTTCAACCAGGCGATCACGCTGCACCCCCACGGCGTGAAGTACAACCCCGAGTACGACGGCGCCTACCTCGGCGCCTTCACGCGCGCGGGCGGGTTCATCGCGCCCGGCGAGGAGTTCACCTACACGTGGGAGTGCACGCCGGAGTCGGTCGGCGTCTGGCCCTACCACGACCACGGCCCCAACCACACGCTCAACACCTTCCGCGGACTCTTCGGCGCGATCATCGTGCGGCCCAAGGGCGCGCCGCGCCCCGACGTCGAGCGCGTCCTGGTCTTCCATTCGCTGCCGCCCCAGGTCACCAACGGCCTGCCGCGGAACTTCCAGTGCATCAACGGCCGCTCGTTCGTCGGCAACACGCCGACGATCCGCGCCAAGGCCGGGCAGCGCGTCGCCATCCACAGCATCGGCGGCGACTCCAACTACCACACCTTCCACCTGCACGGGCACCGCTGGAAGGACCCCAACGGCACTTTCGTCGACGACCCGGGCTTCGGCCCCAACGAGGTCGTCACCGCAGCGTTCACCGAGGACAACCCCGGCCGGTGGCTCTACCACTGCCACGTCTTCACCCATCAGGACATGGGGATGGCCGGCTGGTACATCGCGTCCCCATGAGCATCGTCACGACCCACCCACAGGAGGAGAGCACCACATGCGTCTCACCCGCGCACTGACGGCGGCCACCGCCGTCGCGCTGCTGGCGCCCGCCGCGGCATCCGCCGGCATCGACGGCTATCCGCAGCCGACCGATCCCGGCAAGCCCAAGCCCCGCCCCGGCGGCGGCGCCACGCTGACGGTCTGCAAGCAGCGGGCCTGCAAGTACAAGAACATCCAGGCCGCGATCGACGCCGCCCGCTCGGGCGACACGATCCGGGTCAAGCCCGGCCGCTACACGCCGCCGAAGGCGATCGGCTTCTCGATCACCAGCCGCCGCAAGGACAACCTGCGGATCATCGGCGACCCGAAGAACCCCAAGCGGGTGTTCGTCAACTCCACGGGCCGTCAGAACGGCTTCATCGTCAACGGCTCGAACAACGTCGAGATCAACGGCTTCACGACCAAGGGCTACTCCGGCAACGGCTTCTTCGTCGTCAACGCCGACGGCTACCTGTTCACGAACCTCGTCGCCCAGGGCAACGGGACCTACGGCCTCTACGCCTTCAACACCACCGGCGGCGAGATGTCGAACTCCGAGGCGTACTACAACAACGACTCGGGCTTTTACATCGGGCAGACGCCGCCGCAGGTCCGCCCGAAGCGCTCGATCGCCAAGAACAACGTGGCGTGGGGCAACGTGATCGGCTGGTCGGGCACGAACATGCGCTACGTGACGATCACGACCACCGACTTCTACAACAACGGCGTGGGCATCGTGCCCAACGCGCTGTCGTCGGAGAAGTACCCGCCGCCGGTGACGAACGTCATCACCCGCAACCGGGTCTTCTGGAACAACTTCAACTACTACGGCGGCGCGCCGTTCAAGCTCCGCAAGGAGTCGGGCGGCCTCGGCGGCTACCCGATCGGCACGGGCATCCTGCTGTTCGGCGGCCAGGACACCCAGATCACGAACAACGAGGTCTTTGGCAACTGGCTGATCGGCTTCGGGATGCTCCAGCAGTTCACGCTGCCGGGCGACGCCGAGAAGCTCGAGCAGGAGGCGGCCAAGAAGACCGGCGCCGCCAAGGCGAAGCTGCTCGCGCAGGCCAAGGAGCTGCGCGAAGCGGCCGTGCTGCGCAAGAACCGCTTCACCGGCAACGCGTTCGGCCGCAACGGCTCCGACCTGAACGGTCGTGGCATCTTCTACGACGGCAGCGGCACGGAGAACTGCTTCGCCGGCAACACGGGCCTCGGCGCCAGCCAGCCCAACGTGCCGGCGAACAACCCCGCCGTGTTCCCGTCGTGCCCCGGCCCGGCGACCAACACCGAGGACGGCAGCGCGCTCGTCGAGGCCGCCGGATGGCTCGCCTCGGCGACGGACACGGACGCCCAGAAGGCGGCCAAGGTCGTCACGACGTGGAAGCAGCACCCGCACGCCAGCGGGATCAAGAACCGGTTCGGCAAGGCGATCACGCCGCTGGTCAACTACCGGAAGTAAGCCGGCCCTCGGACGCGGCGATGGCCGCCCGGCGCCCTCCCGGCGCCGGGCGGCCCCGCCCGCGGGGCCCCTCCCCGAAGGGATCGACACCAACGCCATGCCTCGACGCAGCACCGCCATCGCCGCCGCCGCCGCGGCAGCCGCCCTCGCCGGCGGCGTGATCGCCACCGCCGACGGCGCGGTCCGCAAGCCGAAGACCTATCGGTCGACGATCGGCGACAACTTCTACCTGCCGCTGAAGCTGACGATCAAGCGCAACGACTCGGTGCGCTGGGTCTGGCCGACCGACGTCGGCGACACCCACGACGTCAAGCTCGGCGCGCGGCCGAAGGGCGTGCGCGGGTTCCAGTCCGACCCCGCCGCCACGAACTTCGTCTACAAGCGCAAGTTCACCGTCGCCGGGACCTACCGGATCATCTGCACGTTCCACGACGACATGCGCCAGACGATCGTCGTGAAGCGGTAGGGCGGGCGGCCAGTCCGTGCCGCGCGGGCCCGCGTTCGACCTGCAGGCGCACTCGACCCGCTCCGACGGCGAGCTGGAGCCGGCGGTCGTCGTCGCCGCCGCTCGCGACGCCGGCGTCGCGCTGCTAGCGCTGACCGATCACGACACCACGGCCGGCGTCGACGAGGCCGTCGCCGCCGGGCAGCGCCTCGGCGTACGCGTCGTGCCGGCGGTCGAGATCTCGGCCCGCGACGGCGACGACGAGCACCACGTCGTCGGCTACCTGATCGACCCCGGCGACGCGGGGCTGGCGGCGCTGCTGGCGGCGTCGCGCAGCGACCGCGAGGGCCGGATCGAGGCGATGGCCGGCCGGCTCGAGGCGGACGGGCTGGCGGTCGACCGCGCGGCGCTCGATGCCCGCCGGGCCGCCGGGGAGGTCGTCGGCCGGCCCCATCTCGCCGCCGCCGTCCTCGGCGCGCCGGCCAACGCCGCGCGGCTGGCCGCCGAGGGCGCGGACGCGACGGACACGTTCTTCGCCGCCTACCTGGTCCCCGGCGCCCCTGGCTTCGTGCCGCGGGACGCGCCGCCCGTGGGCGCGGCGATCGACGCGATCCACGGCGCGGGCGGCCTCGCGGTCTGGGCGCACCCGTTCGAGCGGGCCGGCACG
>CAZEKK010000034.1:6636-9649 GCA_964512905.1 uncultured Solirubrobacteraceae bacterium | reverse complement strand
CCGCAGCGCCAGCGCCTCGCAGGCGAGGCCCTCGTCGACGTTGAGCACCAGGCGCTGGCGGGTGTCCTCGACGAGCTCCACGGCGCGGCGCAGCCGCAGCGGATCGGGGGCGTCGGCGGCCGCCGCCTCCAGGGCGGCGCGGCGGTCGACGTGGTGGACGGCGTCGGGGGCATCCCACCGGAGGCAGGCAAGGTCGCGGTACCACTGCCCGGCGACCTGCAGGCCCAGGTCGAGCGTCTCGATCCGCACGCGGCGGTCCAGGCGCCGGCGCTCGGCGGCGTGCTCGGTCTCGCGCTTGCGACGTTCGCGCTTGGGGAGGAGCTCGAGCTCGGCGGCCTGCGCCTCGGCGCGGTCCTGCACCGCAGCGTCGGCGGCAGCGCGCGCCGCGCCGAGCAGCGGCTCCCAGGCGCGGGCGAGTGCCGCGCGGCCCGCCAGCGGCGCCGCCGCGTACTCCTCGGCGGCCGCCCGCAGCGCCGGACCGGCGCCGAACGCCAGCGTCGCCGCCCGGTCGGCGTCGCCGAGCGCCAGCCGGGCACAGGCCTCGGCCGCGGAGCCGCCGGCCCCCTGCTCCTGCAGCCGGGCGGCGATCACGCCGGGCGCGGGCGCGTCGAACCGGACCGGCTGGCAGCGCGAGGCGATCGTCGGCATCACCTCCCCCGGGCGGTCCGTGAGCAGGATCACGTGCGCGTAGGCCGGCGGCTCCTCGAGCGTCTTGAGCATCCGGTTGGCCGCCGCCTCGGCCATCACGTCGGCGTGCTCGAGCACGAACACCCGCCGGCGCGCCTCGAACGGCGTGCGCGCGGCCGCGGCGACGACCGCTTCGTCGATGTCGCCGACGAGCAGCTCGCGCGCTCCGCTTGGCGTCACCCAGGCGAGGTCGGGATGGGTTCCGCGCTGCACCCGCGCGGCGGCGGCCTGCGGATCGGCGGCGCCGTCGGCGAGCAGCGCGGCCGCGAAGGCGCGCGCCGCCGCGCGCTTTCCCGCCCCGGCGGGACCGTGGAACAGGTAGGCGTGCGACGGCGAGCCGTCCGGCGGCAGCGCCGGCCCCAGCACCGCGCGCGCGTGCGGGTGCTCCTCGGTCTCGGGCAGGACGGGCACGCGGCCCAGCGTAGATCAACCCCCGGAGGGCGGCGAGGCGCCCCCGCCAGTACCGTCCCGCCCGTGGCCTCCGTCGCCGTCTTCTGCCCCCATCCGCTGCTCAGCGTGACCATCGAGGCGCGCGGCGGCGGCGACGACATCCATCTCCATGCCGGCGGGCAGGGCGTCTGGGCCAGCCGGATGGCCGGCGAGCTCGGGGCGGATCCGATCCTGTGCGGCTTCCTCGGCGGCGAGACCGGCACGGTCCTGCGGCCGCTGCTCGACCGGCTTCCGGGCGAGCGGCGGCTGGTGGCCACGGAGGGGCCGTGCGGGTGCTACGTCGTGGACCGCCGCGGGCGGACGCGCCGGGCGGTGGCACAGGCGGTCGCAACGCCGCCCTCGCGCCACGAGGTCGACGCGCTCGTCACGACGATGGTCGCGGCGGGCCTCGAGGCCGATGTCGCGTTCATCGGCAACGGCTTTCCCGCCGACCTGCTCGCGCCGGAGACCTACGGCGCGATCGCCGCCGACGTGCGCACCGCCAGCCCGCAGACGCCGATCGTCGTCGACCTCTCGTCGCCGCGGCTCGAGGCGGTGCTTCCGGCGGCCCCGGACCTCGTGAAGGTCAACGAGTGGGAGCTGGCGGAGTACGTGGTCGGCCCGGTGAGCGATCCGGAGCTGATGCTCGACGCCGCCGGCCGGATCCGCGCCGCCGGCGCCCGCTCGGTGCTCGTGACCCGCGGCGGCGAGCCGTCGCTGTGGCTGGACGGAGACGCGCCGCCGCAGACGGTCGCGCCGCCGCGCTTCGACGAGGGCAGCGCCGAAGGCTGCGGCGACACCATGATGGGCGCCGTGAGCGCAGCGCTCGCGACCGGGCGCTCGCTCGCCGACGCCGTCGTGCTCGGCACCGCCGCCGGGGCGGCGAACTTCCTGCACGCGGGCCTGGGGTCTGGCGACCGGGCGAGCGTGGAGCGGCTGGCCGCGCGGGTGGAGGTCGGTCCCTACCCGGCGGGGTAGGGCGGCGCGAGCGGCTCGCCCGCGACGATCGCCGCCGGCGCCGCGCGGGCGATCCACTCGATGTGCGGACCGGTCCGCTCCACGCCGCGCAGCGCGTCGATGGCCGCGCTCAGCCGGACCGGCCGGCCGGCGTGCGAGGAGTGCGCGTCGCTGCCGAGCACGTGCACCAGCCCGCGGCGGGCCAGTTCGAGCATCCCGTCCCGTTCGGGGCCGCCCGCGAAGAAGGCGGCCGTCGCCTGGACGAGCGCACCGCGGGCGACGAGATCGCCGAGCAGGGCGAAGAGGTCGGGGCCGAGGTGGCGCTCGGGGTGGGCGATGAGCGCCCGGAAGCCGCGCGCGTGCAGCGCGTCGACGACCTCGGCGAGGCCCGCGGCGAGCGGACCGGGCAGCGGCTCCAGCAGCACCCACCGCCCGCCGCCGAGCGCGACCCGGCGCAGGTCGGCCTCCGCGAGGCCCGCGACGGCGCCCTGCGCCACCTCGCCCCCGGGGAGCACCCGGACCGGGATGCCCCGCCGGGCCAGCTCCTCGTGAAGCGCCGCCGCGCGCCCGGCGATCTCCCCGATGCGCACGTCGTGGTCGTGGCGGATGTGCGGCGTGGCGCAGATGGCCGAGATCCCGTCGCGGGCGGCCTGGCGCGCCATCCCGATGCTGTCGTCGAGGTCGAGCGCCCCGTCGTCGACGCCCGGGAGCAGGTGGCAGTGCAGATCGATCAGGCCCTTCATGGCGGCGCGGGCGAGTGTGGCAGGGATCGCGGGCGAGGCGTTCTTGGTCGCTGTGGCTTCGGGCCTTGGTGCCGAGGCGGAGCCGGGCTGGACCGGTTAGGGGTGTGGGTCGGGCGGTCGCGGCGCCCCGATCGCAGGCCGGCAATCGATTGCGTGATTCTGGTCGCGATAGCGACCGAATTCGCTCACTCGATTCG
>CAZEKK010000034.1:0-6536 GCA_964512905.1 uncultured Solirubrobacteraceae bacterium | reverse complement strand
ACGACGGCGGCGGCATCCGGCACGCGGTACTCCTCCCCGTAGACGGCGCCCGGTCGGCGCGGCGCCTCCATGACGGCGCAGCCGTCGAGTCCGCCGACGAGCACCGGCGCGTAGCCGAGGCTCGCGATGAACGCATCGACCGCGGCCGCCGCCTCGGCGTCGTCGGCGGCGATCCACTGGACCACCCGCTCGTCCCCCGACCGGCCGGCGACCTGCGCCTGGAAGGCCGCGGTCAGCGTGTTGAACGACTTCGTGTAGCGGGCGCCCGGCATCCGGGCGGCGTTGTGGCGCGCGGCGGTGACGCCGCCGAGATCGAGGATCCCGTCGGGGCCGAACTGGTTGGTCGTGTCCACGACGGTCACGCCGTCCAGCGGCCCGGCCTGGGCGATCGCGTCGTCCAGCACGCCCCACGGCACGGCGATCACGAGGAGGTCGCACGCGGCGGCCTGCGCCGGCGAGCCGACCGACGCGTGCTCCCCGAGTTCGTCGGCGAGCGCCGCCAGCCCCGCCCCGTCGCGGCTGTAGGAGACGACGGCCTCGTGGCCGGCGCGGACGGCCTGGCGGGCGACGTTGCCGCCGATCCGGCCGGCGCCGATGACTCCGATCCGCATGGCCTCAGTCTCCCAGGGCGGCGATGACGAGGACGGCCACGTCGCGGCCCGAGTACTGCTGCTGGCCGGTGATGAGGTTCATGTCCCGCACGGCGAACGCCTTGAACAGCCCGGCCTGGACGAAGTTCGCCCCGCGCTCGCGCGCGGCATCCTCGATGCGGTAGGGCATGATCGTCCGGCCGACGGCCGCGTCGCCGTACTCCTCCTCGACGTTGGCGAACCCGGTCATGGTGCGGCCCTCGACGAGGTAGGAGCCGTCCGCGAGGCGCACGTCCAGCAGCGCGCAGGTGCCGTGGCAGAGCGCCGCCGTGGGCTTGCGGGCCTCGAAGAAGGCCGCGATCGCCCGCTGCAGGTCGGCGTGGTCGCGGAACTGGAACATCGGCCCCTGGCCGCCGCAGACGACGAGCGCGTCGAACGCGCCGAGGTCGAGGTCGCGCAGGGCGGGCGTGTCATCGAGGAGGGCGAGGACCTCGGGCGTGTTGAGCGCGCCCATCGAGATGAGATCGTCGGCCGACCACTTCGACTCGTCGCGCGGGTCGCTCATCGCGTCGACCTCGACCTTGCCGCCCTCCGGCGAGGCGATCGTCACGTCGTAGCGCTTCTGCACGAACTCGTAGTAGGGGTGGAACAGCTCGGCGGCCCAGAAGCCGACCGGCCAGCCGAGCGTCGTGGAGACGCCGGGGTTGGCGACGACCATGAGGACGTGCGGCCGCCGCGCCGGGTCCGTGACGTCGACGACTTCGTGGTGGGTGTCCGTGTTCGAGACGGCCATGAGGCTCCTGACGGTCGAATCCGATACTGCTCGATAACTTAGTTTGAATTCAAGTTGTTGTCAAACGTCTTGTCATCTAGCGTTGCCCGTCGGATGACGATCGCCGACGCCCCAGCCGACCGCACTGACATCCCCGATGACTCGGTGGACCGCCTGCTGGCGCAGTGGGCGCACGTGCGCCCGGACCTCGACGTCTCCCCCGTCGCGGTCATCGCCCGGCTCGGCCGCGTGCGCAGCCACGTCGATCGCGAGCTCGACGCCGTGTTTGCCGCCCACGGCCTCACCGCGCCGAGTTTCGCGGTGCTCGTGACGCTCGCCCGGCTGGACGACCCCGACGGCGTGCCGCAGCGGCGGCTGATGGACGAGCTCGGCCTGACCTCCGGAACCGTCAGCGTGCGGATCGACCGCCTCGTCGAGCAGGGGCTTGTCGAGCGCCGCGCCGATCCCGCCGACCGCCGCAACAGCCGCATCGCGGCGACCGCCCGGGGCCGCGACCTCTACGACCGCGTGATCGCGGAGCACCTCGACAACGAGCGCCGTGTGCTCGCCGCGCTGTCGCCCGCCGAGCAGGACCTGCTCGCGGCGCTGCTGCGCAAGCTGCTCGTCGAGTTCGAAGGCTCTGTCCCGCCCGGCGACGGGCCGCCGCGCCTGGGGCTGAGCGTCGCGCCGGCCCACGCCACGATCGCGCTGCGCCGCCAGGTGGGCCTCCCGCCCGATGCCGGCCTGCTCGTCCGCACCGTCCACGACGGCGGCGCGGCGGCCGCGGCGGGGCTGGCGCCGGGCGACGTCCTCGTCCGCGCCGGCGGCCGCGACCTGCGCTCCGTCGCCGCCCTGCACGCCGCGATCGCCGCCGCCGGCGCGGCGGGACGGCTGCGGATCGGCTTCCTGCGCGGCACCGACCGCCGCGACGCGACCGTGCGCCTCACGCCGCCCCCCGCCGCCGCGACCGGCGCGGCGCTGGCGTCAACGCCGGGGCAGACGGCGCCCGACCTCCACACCGTCTGACGCGGGCCGCCCACGCGGGTAGGGTCCAGGCGACGTGGCCGGCCGCCTGATCACGATCGAGGGCCTGGACGGCGCCGGCAAGACCTCGGTCGCCGGCGTGATCGCCGCGTCGCTGCGCGAGCGGACCGGCGCCGAGGTCCTCGTGCTGCGCGAGCCCGGCGGCGTCGAGGCCTCCGAGCGCATCCGCGCGCTGGTGAAGGATCCGGGGCTGCGCGTCGATCCCCGCGCCGAGGCGCTGCTCTACGCCGGCGCCCGCGCCCAACTCGTCGACGAGGTCCTACGCCCCGCGCTGGCCGGCGGTGCCTGGGTCGTCCTGGACCGCTTCGTGGACTCCTCGCTGGCCTACCAGGGCGCGGGGCGCGAACTCGGCGTCGACGCCGTCGCCGCGGTCAACGCCTTCGCCACCGGCGGCCTGGCCGCCGACCGGACCCTGCTGCTGCGCATCGACGCGGCCACCAGCCGGGCCCGGCAGGAGCATCGCGGCGAGGCCCCGGACCGCCTCGAGCAGTCCGGCGACGGCTTCTTCGCCACGATCGCCGCCGCCTACGACGCGCTCGCCGCGGCCGACCCCGCGCGCTGGCGGGTCATCGACGCCTCCGGGCCGCTGGCCGCCGTGACCGCGGCCGCGCGCGCGGCGGTCGCCGACCTTCGCTGAAGGCCGGCTACTCCCCGTAGCCGTGCGGATGGGCCTGATGCCAGGCCCAGGCGTCGCCGACCATCGTCTCGAGGTCGGCCTTGCGCGGCTCCCAGCCCAGCACCGCGCGCGCCTTGGCGCTCGCCCCCACGAGCGCCGGCGGATCGCCGGGCCGGCGCGGCATCTGCACCGCGGGGATCTCGGCGCCCGTGACCTCCCGGGCGACGTCGAGCACTTCCTGCACGCTGAACCCGTTGCCGTTGCCGAGGTTGAAGATGTCGTGCGCGCCGCCCTGGGCGTGGTCGACCGCGAGCAGGTGTGCCGCGCCGAGGTCCTCGACGTGGATGTAGTCGCGGATTGCCGTTCCGTCGGGCGTCGGATAGTCCGTGCCGTACATCTCGAACCGCTCGAGCTGGCCGGTCGCGGCGCGCAGCAGGCTGGGGATCAGGTGGGTCTCGGGATCGTGGTCCTCCCCGAACGGTCCGCGCGCGCCGGCGACGTTGAAGTAGCGCAGGCTGATCGCGGCCAGGCCGTGGGCGGCGCAGTGGTCGGAGATCATCCGGTCCACCGCCAGCTTCGTCGCCCCGTAGGGGTTGACCGGGCGGGTCGGCGTCGCCTCGTCCATCGGCACCGTGTCGGGCAGGCCGTAGGTCGCGCAGGTCGACGAGAAGACCAGGCGCGGCACGCCGCCGGCCCGCAGCGCGTCGAGGACGTTCAGCGACCCGCAGACGTTCGTGCGCCAGTAGCGCTCGGGACGGGCGACGGACTCGCTCACGAGCGCCAGCGCGGCGAAGTGCATCGCCGCGTCGAAGCCGTCGGCGACCGCCGCGGTGAGTGCGGGCGCGTCGAGGATGTCCACCTCGCGGAAATCGCAGGACGGGTGGACGGCCGCGCGGTGGCCCTGCGAGAGGTTGTCGACGACGACGACCTCGTGGCCGGCGTCGAGCAGCTGCGAGGCGACGATCGAGCCGATGTAGCCGGCGCCGCCGATGACGAGGACTCGCATGGGAGCGGGGGTGATACCAGACGCTGCCGGCTCGCCCGCGGCGCGGCCTCGGCGCAGCCGGGACGCCGGCTGCGCCCGGTACTCTGGAGGGGCTGCTCGGCACCGTCCCGGTGGCCCGCCGTCGCCGTCCGTTCCACTCCGTTCCGTCCGGCCGAAAGCGGATCATCGACTGTTACCCCTTCATGTCATCTGAGAACGCCGCAAACAGGGGGAAACGGGCGGCAGCAGAGAGGAGCAGGCAGATGGATCATCCGCGTCACACGCTCACCGAGGCACCCGCCCGCCAGGGCGAAGGGCTGGCCGTGGCCCGCCGCTTCACGACGCCGGATGTCCATCCGTTCGACGCCGTCGAGTGGGAGATCCGCGACGCGCGGATCGGGCACGGCGACCGGGTCGCCTTCGAGCAGCGCGACGTGGAGTTCCCCGCCTCCTGGTCGCAGAACGCGACGAACATCGTCGCCCAGAAGTACTTCCGCGGCCAGCTCGACGCGCCCGAGCGCGAGCGCTCGGTCCGCCAGATGGTCGGCCGCGTCGCCGGCACGATCGCCCGCTGGGGCCGCGAGCGCGGCTACTTCGCGACCGCCCCCGACGGCGAAGCCTTCGAGGCCGAGCTGACCCACATCCTGCTCCACCAGATCGCCGCCTTCAACTCGCCCGTGTGGTTCAACGTCGGGTTCGAGGAGCAGCCGCAGTGCTCGGCGTGCCAGCCCTACCACGCGCTGGTCTCGACGCCGGACGGCATGGTGCCGATCGGCGAGCTCGTCGAGGGCGACCAGGTCGGCCGCGAGGTCTACGACGCCGGCGGCACCACGCGGGTGGTGGCGGTCAAGCACTCAGGCCGCAAGGCCGTGCATCGGGTTCAGCTGCGCAACGGCCAGTTCGTCGAGGCGACCGCCGACCACGTCGTCAAGGCCGTCCACGCCCGGCGCACGACGCCCGAGTGGCTGCGGGTGGACGAGCTCGAGCCGGGGATGCGCATGCACCTGCATCCGCACCGGGCGCGCGTCGCCCAGCCCGCGCTCGTCGCCGCCGGCGGCGTCGAGCCGGACCTGTTCGCGCTCGAGGATCCGGGCAGCGCTCCCGAGCAGCGCCTGGCCGAGGCCGAGGCGGCGCTTGCCGGCTGGCTGCAGGCCGACGGCTTCGTCGGCCGCTACGACCACGGCACCAATCGGTCGCTGACGATCGAGTTCATGGTCGCCGACGACGAGGAGCACGCGTGGGTCACGGCGGCCCTCGATCTCGTCTTCCCGGACGCCCACCGCCACGAGCGGACGGTCGCCACGCAGGACGAGCGCCTGTCGCTGCGGCGCATCCGCCTCTACGGCGAGCACCTGTCGGACTTCGTCGACCGCTGGGAGCTGCAAGCCCGCGGCACCGAAATCCGCGTGCCGTCCCGCCTGTGGTCGGCCTCGCGCGGAGAGATCTCCGCCTACCTGTCCAGCGTCTTCCAGGCCGACGGCTACGTGTCGATCCGCCGGACCGAGACCGGGCACGCCGCGCGCGTCGCCGTCGCCGTGATCGGCGAGCGCTGGACGGAGGATCTCCAGCTCCTCCTCAACGTGCTCGGCATCTACTCGCGGCGGCGGCGCAAGGCCGACGCCCGGGCCGACCGCCACGACCTCCACGAAGTGTCGATCGGCAACGCCTCCGAGCGCGCCCGCTTCGCCGAGCTCGTCGGCTTCCCCACGCAGCGCAAGCAGGAGAAGCTGCTCGAGTCGCTGACCCTGCGCGGCCCCAAGCAGATCGGCGACCTGCGCGAGGAGGAGATCGTCGCGATCGAGCGGGTCGGGGTGCAGGAGGTCTACGACATCCAGACGGAGTCGGGCGAGTACCTCAGCAACAACGTCGCCGTCCACAACTGCTTCATCCTCAGCGTCAAGGACACGATGGAGTCCATCCTGGACTGGAACACCAAGGAGGGCATGATCTTCCGCGGCGGCTCCGGCTCGGGCATCAACCTGTCGAACATCCGCGGTTCGACCGAGCCGCTCGCCAAGGGCGGCACCGCCTCGGGCCCGGTCTCGTTCATGCGCGGCGCCGACGCGTGGGCGGGCACGATCAAGTCCGGCGGCAAGACGCGCCGCGCGGCCAAGATGGTCGTCCTCGACGTCGACCACCCGGACATCCGCGAGTTCATCTGGTGCAAGGCCAAGGAGGAGGACAAGGCAGCGGCCCTGCGCGACGCCGGCTTCGACATGTCGATCGACGGCGAGGGCTTCACGTCGATCCAGTACCAGAACGCCAACAACTCGGTCCGCGTCACCGACGAGTTCATGCGCGCCGTCGAGCGCGACGGCGAGTGGCGCCTGCTCGCCCGCACGACCGGCGAGCCCGTCGGCGAGCCCGTGCGCGCGCGGGACCTCATGCGCGAGATCGCCGAGGCCGCCTGGCGCTGCGCCGACCCGGGCGTCCAGTACGACACGACGATCAACGACTGGCACACGTCGCCGAACTCGGGGCGGATCAACGCGTCCAACCCGTGCTCGGAGTACATGCACGTCGACGACT
>CAZEKK010000033.1:9682-15618 GCA_964512905.1 uncultured Solirubrobacteraceae bacterium | reverse complement strand
TCGTTGCGCGCGTCGTCGAGCCGCATCGCGCCCCGGACCGCGAACCCCAGCCCGAGCCGCAGGGGCTCTGGCGGCCATGGGATCACCCGCCGGTTGACGAAGAACTGCTCGGTGCGCTCGGTCGTGCGCTCGAGCAGGAGGTCGGCCAGCGTGCGGCCGTTCAGATGCGTGAGCGACACGCCGTGCCCCATGCAGCCGAGCGCGTAGACCGTGCGGCGGTCTCCGAGGTATCCGAGCGCGGGGGTCATCTGCAGCGGCACCGAGACCGGCCCGCCCCAGCGATGCGAGAACCGCACGTCCGCGAGCGAGGGGAACGTCGCGCGCACGTCGGCCTCGAGCGCCGCGAACGTCGCCGGGCTGCGGTCACGGTCCATGTCCCGTCCGAACGACAGCGTCACGTCGCGGCCGCCCATCAGCAGCCGGTTGTCGGCGGTGAGGCGGTAGTAGTGGACGAGGTTGCGGGCATCTTCGATCCCTTGGCGTCCGGCCCAGCCGATCGGCGCGAGCTGAGCGTCGGTGAGCGGCTCGGTCAGGACGATGTGCGTCCACGCCGGAACCTGCCGGCGCCCGAGCTGCGGGAGGAGGTGCGAGTAGGCGTTCGTGGCGAGGACGAGCCGTCCGGCCCGCAGCCGGCCGCGCGGGGTCGTGATGGCGAGCTCGCCACCGTTGTCGTCGATCTCCAGCGCCGGGCTGCGCTCGTGGATCGCGCCGCCGCGCCGCTCGACGACGTCGGCAAGACCGCGGACGAGCTTCGCCGGGTCCAGCAGCCCGCAGCGCGGCTCCCACCACGCGCCCAGGTACGCGGGGGAGTCGACCTGCGCCCGGACCGCGTCGGCGTCGATCCACTCGATGCCGCCCAGGCCGAGTCGGTGCGCGAGGGCGATCTCCTCCTGGATGCGCTTCGCGTAGGCCGGCGACGTGGCCACGCGGAGGAAGCCAGGGCGCTCGTAGTCGCAGGCGATGTCGTGGGTGGCGACGATGCGCTCGAGCGTTTCGACCGCCTCTTCCATGTAGCGGTGGGCCGCGGCGGCGCGCCAGCGTCCGAACAGCAGTGCGGTGGTCGAGAGCGTCAGTCCGAACAGCGTCATCGAGAAGCCGGCGTTGCGGCCCGAGGCGCCGAAGCCGACCACCTCGCTGTCGAGGACCGCGATCTCCATGCCGGGCTCGGCCTCGAGGAGGTGCAGGGCGGTGCTCAGGCCCGTGAAGCCGGCGCCGACGATCGCGACATCGACGCGCCGGTCGCCCTGCACGGGGTCACGGGCCGCGTACGGCGCGCCCTCCAGCCAGAAGGAGCGGTCGGCGTGGGGCGGGGGCGTCGCGGCGGCCATACGCCGTGACGCTACGCCGTGGCCACGCGGCGGGCATCGGGGGAAACCCCGGATGCGCCGCCGCGTGGGCCGGCGGCGCGGGTCAGCGCTGCCGCACGCCGCCGTCGCGCGTCGGGTCGCGATCCTGCGGATCTTGGCGGGCCATCTGGGCGGCGGTCGGCACCGGCAGGGCCGCTGCCGCGGCGACGCGAGCCGCGCCGCTCACCGGAGCGGGGGAGACGTAGCCGCTGATCGCCGCCGGCCCCATCGCCGTCCCGTTCAGCGGGGACGCGGGGCCGCGGCGGGCGACGTTCATCGTGCCCGTGTTGCCGGCGATGATCGTGATGGCGCCCGAGGCGCTCACCCGCTCGACGAGACCGACGTGCAGGCCGGAGAAGATCACCATGTCGCCCGGCTGGGGATTGTTGCGCGCTCCCGGCTTCCAGCTGCCGCGCTGCTTGGCCCACAGCACGAGGTTCGGGACATAGGCGATGCGCCCGATGCCGCTGACGCCGGCCTTGCGCCACACCCAGGTCGAGAAGTCCGCGCACCACGCCTCGCACGGGCCGTAGGGCGTGCAGTTGGAGCCGAGGGGCCGCTCGGCCACGCCGAGCTGGCTGCGGGCGACGTCGACGATCGCCGACCGCACGCCCGCGGCGGCGCCGGGCGCCGCCGGCTGCACCACCGGCCGGGCTCCGGTGCCGAGCTTCGACATGGCCGCGGCGAGCGCCGTCGCCGTCGCCGGGTCGACGCGGCCGGTGGCGGCGCGGCCGCGCTGACGCTGGAAGGCGCGCAGGGCGGCCTCGGTCGCGGGACCGAAGACGCCGTCGGCGCTGATCGGCGCGCCGAGCGCGGCCAGCCAGCGCTGGAGGATCCTGACCGCCGGGCCGCGGGATCCGCGGCGCAGCGTCGAGCGCCCGAGGGCGGCCGCCCGGTATGCCGGGCGAGGCGCCGCGGTCGGCGCAGCCGTCGTCGCGCCCGGAGCCGTCCCGCCGGTGCGGGCGGCGGCGGTCGCACCGCTCGTCGCGGCGGTGGCTCCGGGCGCGGCGGCGGCGGCCGCCGCGGTCACGGCGGCGGCCACGGCGGCCAGCCGGCGGCCTGTCGTCCAGGTGGTCGTCGTCCCCGCGTCGCGCGTGCGCGTCACAGCGTCACCCTTCGATTCGGCGCCTACGGGGTTAGCTGACGGGCTCGCGTCGGGTCTGACGCTAGCCGCGGATCACCGCGGCATTCGCCCCACACTTCTGGGTCCCCCGCCCTCCGGGCCGTCCGGAGGCTCGGCGATGTGCCGCGCACCGTAGCAGACGTGCTGCGGGCGTCCCAGCAGATTCGGCGGGCCGCGCCCGGCCGGCGAGGGGCGCGGTTGGCCGGTCGCTCGGGGTCAGCGGGAGGCGCGCGCCGCCGGCAGCCGCACGGTCATGCGGCGGTCGCCGGCGGCCACGCGCACGGCGGGGCGGCGCTCGCTGCGGCGCCGCAGGTCGCCACGCAGGCGCAGGCGTCCGTCGAGGCCCGCTCCGACGCGGATCCGCCCGCGCAGATCCGCGACCACGCCGGTCGCCCCGCGTGCCGCGAGCACCTCGAGGGCGTCCGCGGCGCCGGCCAGGAACGCGGCCTTGGCCAAGGCCTCGGCCTCCCATCCCGTCGCGGCGAGGACGGTGACGGCGGCGACGTCCGAGGCGGAGGGCGCGCCGGTCCGCGGGTCGAGCAGGTGGTGGCGCTGCCGGCGGCCCTGATACCAGCGGCGCACGAGCTGCGAGCTCGTGGCGACCGCGCCAGCTTCGAGCGACAGCCTGCCGATCGGGCGGGCGGCCGCGTCGTACGGGTCGTCCAGGGCCACCGTCCATCCGCCCGCCGGTCCCGTGCCGCTGCAGCGCAGATCCCCGCCGAGGTTGACCAGCGCGCCGGACGCGCCGGCGGCGAGGAGGTCGCGGACCGCGAGGTCGGCGGCGAGCCCCTTCCCCAGGCCGCCGGAGTCGATGCCGCGAGGCCCCGCGGCGGCGGTTCTGGCGTCCGGGTCGACGGCGAGCCCGTGTGGTCCGGGCCCGCCGGGCGGGGGCGGGGCGGTGGCGCCGCCGTCATGCGGGGCGTCCGGCAGGTCGGCGAGGTCGCGGTCGTAGCCGGCGGCGACGATCGCGTCGTGCAGGGATGGGTCGAAGGCGCCGCCGGTCAGCGCGAACGCGTCGATCGACCGCTGCACGAGCTCGACCGTGTCCGCCGAGACCGCCACGGCGGCGCCTCTCGCGCGGTTCAGCGCCGAGATCTCACTGGAGGGCCGGAAGCGGCTCCAGCGGGAATCGAGCTCGCGAACCCGCGACATCGCCAGTGCGACGTGCTCGGGCGCGGCGCCCTCGATGAGGACGTGGGCGCGGGTTCCCATCGCCCCGAAGCGCAGGTCCGCGCCCATCGGCCGGCCCTCAGCTCGCGCGGGAGCTGGTGTCGTTGTCGTTGTCGTCGTCGGAGGCGCTGCCGCCCGAGGACGTGTTCGCGTCGTTGCTCTGGTCGTGGCAGACGCTGCGCGCGCCCGGGCCGGCGCAGACCTCGAAGTACGTCGGCCCCTGCTTGGAGCCGCCGGCCTGCACGTCGAAGTAGTCCGCGGCCTTGCGCGCCGTCAGACCGGTGCCCGACCCGCCCCAGGGCCCCCAGCCGCCGCCGTTGCCGCCCGACTGGACGACCGTCCAGCCGTCGCCGTCGAGTTCGCGCTCGTAGCTGGAGATGACCGCGGCGGACGACGAGCCGGTCTTGTAGCGCGAGAAGGCGACGCCGTCGCGCGTTGACGTCGCGATCAGTTCCGAGCCCGCAGGGGGTGCGATCTGCGACAGCGCGCCCGCTCCGGACGCGCCCGCCGGGACGCTGGCCGTCGTGGCCGGCGCCGCGGGCGCGGCGGCGGTCGATGGCTGCGGCGCGGGGGCGGCGTCGGTGACCGTCGTGGTCTCGTCGTCGGAGCCGCACCCGGCGACGGCGACGGCGGCGAGCGACGCGCCGGTGGCGAGATGGCGAAGCGTGCCCATGGGGGCGGTCCTCCTGTGATCGGTGGCACACCGGCTTGTCGGCAGTCCAGCGCCGGCCTTGAACGGCGGGCAGGTGCGTGCGGCAAGCCGCCGCGATACTGCCCACCGCCGCCTCGCAACCCCACGAAGGAGACCCAGATGGAATTCACGCTCAGCGACCGTGCCCTCGAGGTCCGCGAGCGCCTGCTGGCGTTCATGGACGAGTGCGTCTACCCCGCAGAGCCCGTGTGGTCCCAGCAGGTCGCGCAGGCGCCGGGCCCGCACCTGCAGCCGCCGATCGTCGAGGACCTCAAGGCCGAGGCGCAGCGCCGCGGGCTGTGGAATCTCTTCCTGCCCGACGCCGAGCACGGCGCCGGCCTGACGAACGCCGAGTACGCGCCGCTCGCCGAGATCCTCGGGCGCACGAAGATCGCCTCGGAGGCCTGCAACTGCTCGGCGCCCGATACCGGGAACATGGAGGTCCTGCACGACTTCGGAACGCCTGCGCAGCAGGAGCGCTGGCTGCGGCCGCTGCTGGACGGCGAGATCCGCTCGGCCTTCGCGATGACCGAGCCCGACGTCGCCTCCTCGGACGCCACGAACATCGCGATGCGCATCGAGCGCGACGGCGACGACTACGTGCTCAACGGGCGCAAGTGGTGGACGACGGGCGCCTGCCATCCGCACTGCCGGATCCTCATCGTGATGGGCAAGACCGATCCCACGGCGCCCACCTACCAGCAGCAGTCCATGATCCTCGTGCCGCTCGAGACGCCCGGCGTGACCGTGGTCCGCAGCCTCCCGGTCTTCGGCTACCACGACACCGAAGGCCACGGCGAGCTGACCTTCGAGGACGTCCGGGTGCCGGCCGAGAACATCCTTGCCGGCGAGGGCGCCGGGTTCCTCATCGCCCAGGCGCGCCTCGGCCCGGGGCGGATCCACCACTGCATGCGGGCGATCGGCGCCGCCGAGCGGGCCCTGGAGCTCATGTGCGACCGCGCCGACGCCCGCGAGACGTTCGGCCAGCCGGTCAGCTCGCGGGCCAACATCCGCGACTGGATCGCCGAGTCGCGGATGGATCTCGAGATGGCGCGGCTGCTGGTCATGAAGACCGCGTGGCTGATGGACACCGTCGGCAACCAGCACGCGCGGACGGAGATAGCGGCGATCAAGGTGGCCGTGCCGCGGATCGCCCTGCGGGTCGTCGATCGCGCGATCCAGGTCCACGGCGGCGGCGGAGTCTCGGACGACTTCCCGCTGGCCGCGATGTACGCCTACCTGCGCACGCTGCGGCTGGCCGACGGGCCCGACGAGGTCCACACGGCCTTCATCGCGCGCCAGGAGCTGCGCGGCCGCCGGGCGGCGAGGGCCTGATCTGCGGGGCGCGGGGCGTGCGGGCGCTGGGGTGCGGTCGGTCCGGCGAGCCGGCGTGCACCGCCCCGCCCCGCACCGGCCGATGCGGAGTTCCGTGACGTGGCTGGGCTGCCAGCGTCCCACTATGCGTCGTTCCAGGCCCAGGTGCTCGGCGGGGCCGTCGGGGCGCCGCGATCTGCGGCCAAACAGCGCACGACCGTCAAGGCACTGCGGCGACCCGCGCACGGAAGCCCGGCGATGAGTGGCGAAACTGCGCACGCCCGTGGCTTGG
>CAZEKK010000033.1:0-9582 GCA_964512905.1 uncultured Solirubrobacteraceae bacterium | reverse complement strand
GCGCACGCTGGGCGCGCCAGGATCACGCGCCGCCGGCTCGCGCAGGACCTCCTGACGGCTGAACGACGCCTACGGGTTGTTGGCCAAGTCGTCGACCTGCTGCTGCAGGTCATCGACGTCCGAGCGCAGCTGGGCCTGCCCGTCCTTGAGGCCGTTGACCTCCGTCTGGAGCTGGCCCACCTGGTTCGCGAGTGCCGTCACGCGCCCGGTCAGGTTGTCGAGATCCTCCTGTGTCAGCGCCTCGCCGGACCGCAGCTTGGCCCGGGCCTCGCGCGCGTCGACCAGCGCCTTGCGAATCTGGGCTCGGGCACGGGCTGCCGCCGCGACGTCCCGGGCGAGCTCGGCCCGCACCGACGCCGTGTTCTGCGCGGCCTGCGCGCGCACGGCTGCCGTCAGCTCCGCATCGCTGACGGTGTCGTTCTTGGCGGTGATGGCGATCACGAGCGCGACGATCGCGACGATGAGGCCCAGGCCGCCGACGACCGCGCCGATGACGACGGCACGGCGACCGCCGTCGCCGCTGGATGCCGGTGCCGCGTCGTCGGACGTCGGCGTCGACGGGGGCGGGCTGCTGGGCGGGGTGCTCACAGTGGGGCTCCGTTCTCGGGGATCCGGGCGGGGACGCTACCAACGCCCGCGGCGCCAGTCCGTGGTTGTCCGCAGACCTGTCCGTATTCACCCCTGATGCGGGGGCAGAACACTCGTTCTTAGGATGCGGCCGCGTGGCTTCCGGGAGGCGCACACCATGGGCTTGACCCTCGGGCTGATCATCGGCGCGGTGATCCTGCTCGCCATCGTGGCCGTGGTGCTGCTCTCGACCGACGTGCTCAAGGGAGACATCGGCGGTCGCCACACGCTCGAGCGGGCCCGCAAGCTGCTCGTCGTTTCGACTGACGACGCCACGAAGGCCCGGGGCGCGGACTGGGCCGCCCACCACGCCGAGAACCACGCCGACGTGACCATCGTCCCGCTCGACGCCTCCCAGGTGCAGGGCGACTTCAACGTCTACCTCCACGTCCAGGAGGCCATCAACGCCGAGCAGCCCGACGCCGTGGTCTGGGTCCTGCACGGCGACGAAGGCCGTCACCCCGAGGAAGGCCCGTACGCCATGGCCAAGCGCGAGCTCAGCGTCCCGATGGACGCGATCGTGGTGTCCGACAGCGAGCCGGCGGCGCCGAGCGCATGAGCTCGACCGCCTGGGGCATCCTCGTCGGCTACGCGATCTTCTCGATCGTTGCCGTCGTCGTCGTCCTCTTCGTCTTCCGGTCGACCCGCGTCGGCTTCCGGGCCGAGCCGGCCGAGCGCCCCGTGGTGGAGAACCGCGAGACGAAGTGGGCGCTGCTCGTAGGGCTGTTCATGGTCACGCTGCTGGCGCTGACCATCTTCCAGATCCCGTACTTCTTCAACACCGACGCCAAGGGCGCCCAGCGCATCAAGCTCGTCGGGCAGCAGTACGCGTTCACGGTCGATCCGCCCCGCGCGAAGGCGGGCGTGCCGACGATCATCACCTTCACGGTCAAGGACGTCAGCCACGCCGCCGGGATCTACAACCCGAACGGCACGCTGATCAAGCAGGTCAACGTCCTGCCCGGCGTCTCCCAGGACATCAAGATCACCTTCACCCGGCCCGGGCGCTACCGCATCCGCTGCCTGGAGTTCTGCGGCGTCGACCACCACAACATGCAGGCCGCCCTGGTGGTGACGCGCTGATGGAGAGCGCCGCGATCCCCGCCGGAGCCGTCGCGCCGGCCGCCGTCATCGAGGCGAGCCGGGTCAAGAAGCTGCTCCTGTACTACGTCGGCGCCTCGACGGCGTTCTTCCTCGTCAGCGGCCTGCTCGGCGTGATGATGCGCGAGAGCCAGGCGAACCTCGCGACGCTGGATCCGAAGTTCTTCTACGCGATCATGACCGCGCACGGCCTCGGCGCGTTCGTCGCGTGGGCCGCCTTCGCGGTCATGGGGATCTCCTTCTGGGTCCTGCACGAGGTCGACTTCCCGATGCGCAAGGCCGGCTTCGCGCTGGCCTGGGCGACCTGGTGGCTGATGGTGATCGGCGTCGCGGGGATCGTCGTGACCACGCTGCTCATGAGCTTCGGCGCCTCGTGGGTCTTCCTCTATCCGCTGCCGTTCAACTCGACCGGCGACTGGAGCGACACGGCGACCGGGATCTTCGCGTTCTCGGTGCTGCTGGTCGGCGTGTCGATCATCACGTGGTGCCTGGCCATCGTGCACACGGCGATCGGGCCGGGTCTGCGGGCCCGCAGCGACAACGTGTTGAACCGCATCGGCTGCGCGCTGGGCTTCTCCTACATCGCCCCGAAGCGGTTCGCGGTGGACCGCGACCTGCCCTATCCGGTGATCCCGCTCACGGTCATCGGCCTCGACATGGTCATCGCCACGCTGCCGCTGGCGGTCCTGCTCGTCTTCATGGTCATCCAGTCGATCGACCCGAGCGTCACGGTCGATCCGCTGCTGGCGAAGAACATGCTGTGGTGGTTCGGTCATCCGGTCGTCTACCTGCTCCTGTTCCCGGCGGTGGCGGTCTACTACCTGCTCGTGCCGCGCTTCGCCGGCCGCGAGCTCGTGGCCGGGCGGGTGGTGGCGTTCGCCTGGTTCATCGCGGTCGTCGTCAACGTGATCGTGTGGGCGCACCACATCTACCTCGACTATCCGCAGGAGACGATCCAGCCGGCGATCAACGTGGCGATGCAGCCGCTGACCTTCGCGATCGTGGCCCCGTCGGCGATCAGCCTCTACAGCCTCTCGGCGACGGTCTACCGGTCGAACTTCCAATGGACCCCGGCGGCGAAGTTCCTCGCCGTGGCCCTGCTCAGCTGGCTCGTGGCCGGGCTGTCGGGGGTCATCAACGCGACGATCGCCCTCGACGTCGTCATCCACAACACGCTGTGGATCGTCGGTCACTTCCACAACATGGCCCTCCTGAACATCGGCCTGGTGATCTTCGCCGCGATCTACGCGTTCCTGCCGAGCCTCACCGGCAAGGAGTGGTACTCCGACAAGCTGGCGAACTCCCACCTGTGGATGACGACGATCGGCGGCTACGGGATGCTGATCCCGATGCTGATCCAGGGCCTCGACGGGGCGCCCCGCCGCTACGCGGTGCTGCCGTCGGAGTACGAGGGCCTGACGCGGCTGACGGTCCCGTTCGTGCTGCTGATGGCGCTCGGCCAGCTCGTCTTCCTCTACAACCTGGTCCGCACCCTGCAGGGCGCCCAGCGCAAGCCGGCGCGCGAGACCGTGCGCAACTCGTTCGCCGTGACCGGCACGGTCGCGGTCATCGCGCTGGTGGCGTCGGTCGGTGCCTTCGCCGCCGACGAAGGCGCCAAGGACACCGGAGGCGGCGGAGGCGGCGGCGGGACGACGGCCGACGCCGGCAAGCAGCTCTTCATCGACAACTGCGGGAGCTGCCACACGCTGTCGGCCGCGGGCACCAGCGGCCAGGTCGGCCCGAGTCTGGACCAGCTCAAGCCCGCCAAGGCGGCGGTGCTGACCGCGATTGCCCGCGGCGGTGCCGGGAGCGGCGCGATGCCGAAGGACATCGTGACCGGCGCCGACGCCGACGCCGTGGCCGCCTACGTCGCCGCCAGCGCGGGCAAGTAGTCACCCCGGGCCGCGCGTGCGCGGTCGCGCCTCCGCAGGCCGTCCGACGGCGGATAGCATGGGGTCCCGATGCGTGGGATCCACCTCCTCGAGCGCGCGGACGAGCTCGCGGCGCTGGGCGACGCCGTCGCCAGCGCGGTCGCCGGCGAGGGCCGCCTCGTGGTCGTCGAGGGCCCGGCGGGCATCGGGAAGAGCCGGCTGCTCGGCGCGGGACGTGCGACCGCCGACGAGGCCGGCATGCGCGTGCTCACCGCCCGCGCGAGCGAACTCGAGCGAGAGTTCCCCTACGGCGTCGTGCGCCAGCTGTTCGAGGGCGCCGTCGCGGGCCGCGAGGGCGATGCGCTCTTCGTGGGTGCCGCGAGCGGCTGCAGCGCGGTGTTCGCCGGAGCCGACGACCCAGGGGAGGACGGCGCGGCCGGCTCGTACGCGATCCTCCACGGCCTCTACTGGCTGACCCTGAATCTCGCGGACGGCGAGCCGGTCGCCCTCGCCGTCGACGACCTCCATTGGACCGACGCGCCGTCGCTGCGTTTCCTGAGCTACCTGGCCCACCGGCTCGAGGGCGCGCCGGTGCTCGTCGTCGCCACGGTGCGCGCGCACGAGCCGGCGGTCGACGAGCGCCTGCTCGCGGAGCTGGTCGGCGATCCCGGCGCCGTGGTCATCCGACCCGCGCCGCTCAGCGCCGGCGCCGTCGCCGCGGTCGTCGCGGAGCGGCTCGGAGCCGAGCCCGCCCCGGCGTTCGCCGCCGCCTGCCAGGAGGTCGCCGACGGGAACCCGCTCCTGCTCGGCCAGCTCCTCGCGGCGTTGCAGGCGGACGGCGTCGCCCCTGATGCGGCCCACGCCGGCCGCGTGCGCGATGTCGGGCCGCGGGCGCTGTCGAGCACCGTCCTGCTGCGGCTCGGCCGGCTGTCGCCGGGCGCGATCGCGGTCGCCCGGGCGGTCGCGGTGCTGGGCGACGCCGCGCACGTCGGGCCGGTCGCGGAGCTGACGGGGCTGTCGGCCGAGGCGGTGGCTGGCGCGACCGGCGAGCTGGCGCGGGCGGAGATCCTGCGGTCCGACACGCGGCTGGGCTTCGTGCACGCGCTGGTGCGCGACGCCGTCTACCTCGACATGCCGCCCGGTGAGCGTGAGCTTCAGCACGCCCGGGCGGCGCGGATGCTGGCGAATGGCGGCGCGCCGCCCGAGCAGGTCGCCGCGCATCTGCTCGCGGTTCCGCCCGCCGGCGATCCAGAGGCGGCCCGGGCGCTGCACGCGGCCGGTCGCGCCGCGCTGCGCAGCGGGGCGCCCGAGAGCGCGGCGCCCTACCTGCGCCGCGCCCTCGCCGAGCCGCCGGTCGCGGAAGACCGGGCCGCCCTGCTGTTCGAGCTCGGCGGCGCGGAAGCGTCGATGAACGGCGCCGCGGCGGCAGAGCCGCTGCGGGCCGCCTATGCCGAGCTGAAGGACCCGGTCGCGCGGGCGGTCGCCGCCGGCCTGCTCGGCCGCATGCTCATGTTCATCGGGGATCCGCACGGCGCCGTCGCCGTCGTGCGGACCGCTGCGGCCGATCTCCCGCCGGACCTGCACGATCTCGCCCGGGCCCTGAATGCCTTCGAAGCGCTCGCCACGCTCTTCGGCGCCGGCGATCCCGAAGCCGCCTTCGCCGAACTCGAGGCGTTCCGTTCCGAGCCGCCGGGGCCAGGGCCGGGTCCGGGGGCGCGGCTCCTGCAGGCGACGGCGGCGCTGGCGTGGGCGTACGGGGGCGGCTCGGCAGAGGAGTGCGTCGAGCTGGCCGCACAGGCGCTCGACGACGGTCAGCTCGTGGCCGCCGACCCGGGGCTCGGGGCGGTCGCTCCGATCATCGTGCTGGCGCTCGCCGACCGGGACGAGGCCGTCACGGCGCTCGAAGCCGCGCTCGCCGAGGGCCGCCGGCACGGCTCGCTCTTCACCGTCGCCGGGCTGCACCTGTGGGAGGGGTTCGTGCTCTGCCGCCGCGGGGATCTCGACGCCGCCGAGGCACAGCTGCGCACGTGCTGGACCGAGCTGGACTCGTGGGGGTTCGGGCCGGAGGCCGCGCGCTACGCGGGGGCCTTCCTCTCCGCGGTCCTGCTCGAGCGCGGCGACCTCGCTGGTTCGCGCGAGGCGCTGGAGCGGTCGCACGATCCGGGGGATCGCTCCGACGGCACGCGCTTCTGGCTCAATGCCCAGCTCGAGCTGCTCGTCGCCGAGGGTCGCGCCGACGAGACTCTCGACGCTGCCGACGAGTTCGCCGCGCGGTATCCGCACTACCGCAACCCGGCCTACGCCCGCTGGCGTTCGTGCCGCGCCCAGGCGCTCGACCGGCTCGGCCGCCGCGACGAGGCGATCGCCCTCGTCGAGCAGGAGCTCGGGCACGCTCGCGCGTGGGGTGCGCCGGGGCCCGTGGGCACGACCCTGCGGATCCTCGGGACGATGAAGCGCGAGGACGGGCTGGCCGACCTTCGCGCGGCGGTGGACGTGCTCGGCGGGTCGGCGGCGCGGCTCGAGCACGCCAAGGCGCTGGCTGCGCTCGGGGCGGCCCTGCGGCGCGGCAAGCAGATCGACGCCGCCCGCGAGCCGCTGCGCGAGGCGCTCGAGCTGGCGAGTGTCTGCGGCGCGGACGGCCTCGCCGAGCACGTCCGCGCCGAGCTGCGCGCGTCCGGCGTGCGGCCCCGCCGGGACGCGCTCAGCGGCCCCGAGTCGCTGACGGCCAGCGAGCGGCGCGTGGCTGATCGCGCCGCGTCCGGCGAGACGAACCGCGACATCGCCCAGTCGCTCTTCGTCACGCCGAAGACCGTCGAGGTCCACCTCAGCAATGCCTACCGCAAGCTCGGGATTCGCTCGCGCCGCGAGCTCGCGGGGGCGCTGGGCGCGCCGGCGTAGGCGGCCGCGGTCAGGCGACCGGCCGCAGCCGTCGGAACGGCTCGCCGTCGCGCAGGGCGCGCACGACCGCGTCGACCATGCCGTCGCCCTCGCGGCGGTCGCCGTCGGTGACCGCGGCGACGATCTCGCGCTTGCGCGCGATCAGCGCTGCCATCGTCTCGTCGATCGTCTCGGCGGCGAGGAGGTACCAGGCCGTGACGGCGTCGCGCTGGCCGATGCGGTGGCAGCGATCCTCGGCCTGGTCGTGGAGCGCGGGCGTCCACTCCAGCTCGAGGAAGGCGACGTTCGAGGCCCGCGTCAGTGTGATGCCCTGGCCGGCGACGCGCGTGGCCGCCACCAGCAGCGGCGATCCCTCGCCGGCCTGGAAGGCGCGGACCGCGCCCTCGCGCCGCTCGGCGCTGTCGGCCCCGAGGAGGTGCAATGCGTGCGGGAACCGCTCGAGCACGGCCCGCTGGACCTCGACGTGGCGGGCGAACACCACCAGCGGCTCGCCCGAGGCGAGGAAGTCGTGGATCCAGGCCACCGCCCCGGCGAGCTTGCCGCGGGCGGCGAGGCGGGTGAGCGCCGTGAGCTGCGCGAGGCGCTCGGCCCGCAGCGTGGCCGCGATCTTCGCGTCGAGTTCGGAGAGATCCAACGGCTGCTCCCGCAGCCAGGCGATGACGTCGCGCTCGGCGAGGCGGTACTCGGCCTCGTTCTCGAGCGCGATCGGCACGACGACCTGGCGCTTGGCCGGCAGCTGGGGGAGGACCTCGGCCTTGCGCCGGCGCACGAAGCAGCGCCGGCGAAGGTGCCAGTGCAGCCGCTCCTCGGAGTCCACCCCCTGGAACTGACGCGAGAAGCGCGCGCCGGAGCCGAAGTCCTCGAGGCGCCCGAGCACGCGAAGCTGGGCGATCAGCTCGTCGGCGTGGTTCAGCACCGGGGTGCCGGTGAGGGCGAGCCGCAGCCCGTCCTCGGGGACGGCGGCGGCGAGCCGGCGGACGGCCTGCGTGCGCTTGGCCTGCGGGTTCTTGACGTAGTGGGACTCGTCGATCACGAGCGCGACCGGCCGGCGGCGGGCCAGCGCCTCGCGGTGGGCCGCCACGATCTCGTAGTTGAGGATCGTGAGGTCGGCCGGCGGCGGGAGCGCGCCGCGGCCGACCGCGACGGCGACCGTCCGGGCCGGCAGCCACTTCTCGGTCTCGCGGCGCCAGTTGAGCTTGAGGCTGGCCGGACACACGACGATCGCCGGGAACGCGCCGTCGGCCTCGAGCGTGGCGAGCGCCTCGACGGTCTTGCCCAGTCCCTGTTCGTCGGCGAGGAACGTCCGCCGGGCCTCCAGCGCGTAGCGCACGGCGGCCCACTGGAAGGGCTCGAGCGTCCCGCCGAGCGCCGCTGCGGTGTCGGCCAGCGGGTCGGCCGCGGTCGCCCGCGAGCGCCGGATCGCGGCGGCGGCGGTGGCGGCCTCGGCACGCAGCGTCGCCAGCGCTGCCTCGGCCGCCGCCGTCGGCACGACGCCGTGGGCGGCGAGGAAGCCCTCGACGTCGTCGACGAGCCACGGGTCGAGCGGCAGCGAGCGCTCGCCGCCGGCGGCGGGGAGCTGCCGGAAGGCCAGCGCCGCGTCGCGGTCCCACAGCACCTCGAGCTCGAGGAAGTCCCCGGTCAGCCGCTGCACCAGCGTCAGCCGCGCCGGGGGTGGCGCCTCCCCGTGCTCGACGGCCACCAGGCAGCGGTCGGCGGCGGCGTCCAGGCGGGCGGCCTCCAGCCCGCGCAGGGCCGCCGCGGCGGCGCGCGTGAAGGGGACGAGCAGGTGGCCGGCGCGCGCGACGGCGCCGTCTGCCAGCGCGTCGGGCACCGTGCCCGCTCGCGTCTCGAGCACCCACCAGCCGCGGCCGCCGTGGCGCATGGTCTTCACGTGGCCGACCCAGCGCGTCTCCAGGCCGGCGAGCCATGCGTCGGCCTGCCCGCTCGTGGTCAGCTCGGGGAACCGGCGCAGGATCTCGGCAACGTGGACGCCAGCCCAGTCGTCGGCGGGCGCCCACCACTCCTTCGTATCCCAGTCGAAGCGCCGGTAGGGGATCGTCCGCACGGCGTCGACGATCCGGGCGTCGTAGGGGAAGGCGAGCACGACGATCGGCTCGCCGCCCGCGCCAGCGCGCAGTTCCACGTTCGGGCGGCCCGGAACCAGCTCCATCGGGCCACGGTAGCTCACGGACCCGGCGGCCCCGGAGCCGCCGCCAGGGCCGCAAACGGGTAGTCCACCCGGAGCAATCACCGGCCAACCCCCGGTTTCTCCGCAGCCGGCGCCCGGGCATGCTCGGGGTGCCTGCGTACTCGAGGGAGGAATCGCCTTGACCGGCACCACAGCCGTAACCACAGCGGACGCCGCCGTCCTCGAGCCCGAGGCCGCGGCCCGGATGGACGAGTACGTCGCTCGCGCCCAAGCGGCCGCGACCGCGTTTCGCGCGCTGGACCAGGAGGCCGTCGACCGGATCGTCTGGGCGATGGTCGTCGCCGGACTCGAACACGCGATCGAACTGGCCGAGCTGGCGATGGAGGAGACCGGCTTCGGCGTCTTCGAGGACAAGGTGGTCAAGAACTACATCGCCACCGAGTTCCTCTACGACTACCTCAAGGACAAGAAGTCCGTCGGCGTGATCGCCGAGGACCCTGAGCGGGGCATCCAGGAGGTCGCCGAGCCGATCGGCGTCGTCCTGGCCCTGCTGCCGATCACCAACCCCACCTCGACCGCGCTCTTCAAGTCCATCGTGGGCGCCAAGACCCGCAACGCGATGCTCTTCCGCCCGTCTGCCAGGGCCGCCCGCTGCGCGATGCGGGCCGTCGAGATCCTCCAGGCGGCCGGCGAGGAGGCCGGGATGCCCGCGCACGCGCTCCAGGTCATCCCCGATCCCACGCTGGACATCTCGCAGTACCTCTTCCACCACGACGGGGTCGACTTCATCTGGACCACGGGCGGCCCGAAGGCCGTCGCCGCGGCGAACGCCGCCGGCAAGCCGTGCGTCAGCGTCGGGTCGGGCAACGCGCCGGTCTACCTGCACCGCTCCGCGGACATCCGGATGGCCGTCGTCGACATCCTCGTCTCCAAGAC
>CAZEKK010000032.1:5732-16059 GCA_964512905.1 uncultured Solirubrobacteraceae bacterium | reverse complement strand
GCACGCGTCCGTGCCAGAAGTCCGCCATGAGCGTTCCCGAACCGCGCGGAACGGATTGCGGGGGCCGAAGGCGCCGCCGGGAGCGTTCCCGAACCGCGCGGAGCGGGACCGCGGGGGCCGAGGGCGCGACCGGGAAGCGTTCCGGAACGGCAGCGCGCGCTCGGCGCCCGCAACGAGCACGCGCCAGCCAAGCCCCCGCGCGCCAGCAGGCCGGGCCGCAGGCCTGCAGGCCAGGGCGCGCGCAGGGGGGTCCGAATCGATCGCCTACAGGTAGCCGAGCGGATCCTGCGGCGACCCGTTGATGCGGACCTCGAAGTGGAGGTGCGCGCCAAAGGAGTGGCCGGTGTTCCCGACGTACCCGATGACCTCGCCCTGGCTCACGTTCGCGCCGACGCTCGTTGCGTAGCGCGACTGGTGGCCGTAGCAGGTGGACATCGAGCTGGTGTGCTGGACGCAGGTGTAGTTGCCGTAACCGCCGGTCCACGACGCGATCACCACGCGCCCCGAGTCCGCGGCCCGGATGGGCGTGCCTTCCGGAGCGCCGATGTCGATGCCGGCGTGCAGCCGACCCCAGCGCATGCCGAAGGGCGAGGTCACCGCCGCGTTGACCGGCCAGATCAGCGATCCCGAGCCCTGCTTGATCGGACCCGGCGCGGCCTGGAGCGTCCCGCTGATCCGGGCCTGCTCGCGCTCGAGCGATTCGAGATCCTCCTGGGCGGCGCGGCGCTGGGAGCGGACCTGGTCCAGAACGCCGGCCTTCTCGGCGCGGACGCTGTCCCAGCCCTCCCGCGTGTCGACCAGCTCGCCCTTGACCTGCGCCACCTCGTTGCGGCGCGTGAGCACGAGCGCCGTGATCCGTTGCTGGCGGTTCTCGAGGCGGTCCAGGCGATCCGCGGCGCGCTTCGTGCGCTCCTTGTCGGCCTTGACCCGCGTGATCACGCGCTGATCCTGATCGTTGATGCGCTGCATGAACTCGCCGCGCTCGAGCAGCTCCGCGAACCCCTTCGACGACAGGATCACCGTCACGATGTCCGGCGTGTCGGCCTTGTAGATCTCGGTCAGGCGCACGGCGAGGATCCGCCGCGACACCGCCAGCTTGGCCCGCAGCCGCGCCAGCCGCGCCCGTTCGCGGCGAAGCTGCGCCTGCGTGCGCGCCAGCTGCGCCTGCTTGAGGTCCAGGTCGGCCTGGATCGAATCCTGGCGGGCCTGCAGCCTGGAGATCTTCCCCTGCAGCCGGTTGATCCGGTTCGTGTACCCGGAGATCGTGGTCGTGAGGACCTCCTCCTTGGCCTTCGCACGCTTGATCACCGACTGCTTGGCCTCGATCTTGCGCTCGATCTCGGCCGACGTCGCGCCCCCCGCGAGGAGCGGCAGCGCAAGCCATGCGGCGAGCGGAATCAGGATGACGGGGAGAGCGAGGCGCAGGAGTCGCACGGGCGGCGGGAGGCTAGGGGCGGAGCGGAGGGGCCGCCAACTGGCGGCCGTGGTTATGGAGCGATGCGTACATGTCGGGCGGGTGCCTGCGGGGTTAGCTGACGGGCTCGCGCTGTGCGCTACGCCGCCATCAGGCGGCGATTCGCCCCAGGATCCGGACTCGGGTCCCCCGCTCCCCCGCGTTGCGGGCGGGGGATTCGGCTCAACCACCGTACCAGCGGCGCGACGCGGCCGCGACCGCCGCACGCACGCCTGCAACCGATCGTGCAGCAGCCGCGCGGGAGCCCGCTGGCGCGCCCGGTTAAGGGCACGCAAAGGCCGTCTGGGAGAATCTGGCTGCGCCGTTTGGCGTTCCCGACCTTCGACTCTCCACGGAGCTGACACCCTCATGGCCCGCCCCACCTCATTCGGACGCGACACCGGCCTTCAGGTCCGGATGGTGCTGACGATGTTCCTGCTGGGCCTCGTCTACGCCGCCCTCATCGCCGCCCTGCTCGCTGCCGGCACCGGCGCGGTCACGGTCGCGATCATCTCCGCCGGCCTGCTGCTGCTGCAGTTCTTCACGTCGGACAAGCTCGCCCTGCGGATGATGGGCGCGCGGGAAGTGAGCCCGCAGGAGGCGCCCGAACTCCACGCCATGATCGAGCGGCTCTGCGTCCAGGCCGACCTGCCCAAGCCGCGAATCGCCGTCGCCCAGACCGACATGCCCAACGCCTTCGCGATGGGGCGTTCGCCGAAGTCCGCGACGGTGTGCGCCACGACCGGCATCCTCGACCTCCTCTCGCCCGCCGAGCTCGAGGGCGTGATGGCCCACGAGCTGACCCACGTCCAGAACCGCGACGTGCTCGTGATGACCGTCGCCAGCTTCTTTGCCACGATCGCCGCCTACATCATGCAGTTCGGGTTCTTCTTCGGGGGCGACGACGACGAGAACCCGGGGTTCTTCGCCGTGATCCTCGTCTCCCTCGCGGTCTACGTGATTTCGTTCTTCCTCATGCAGGCGCTCTCGCGCTATCGCGAGTTCGCCGCCGACCGCGGCGCCGCCGTGATGACCGGGCGCCCGAGCGCGCTCGCCTCCGCGCTGATGAAGATCAGCGGAACGATGGACCAGATCCCGCAGCGCGACCTGCGCGCCGCATCGGAGCTCAACGCGTTCTACATCTTCCCGGCGGGGGCGAAGAAGACCCTCATGAGCATCTTCTCGACGCACCCGCCGCTCGAGAAGCGCCTCGAGGCGCTTGCCCGGCTCGAGGCGCAGCTCCAGGGCGCGCCGGCCGCCCGGTAGGCTCGGCGTTTCGTGGGGCTGTTCGACGTCATCACCGGCAAGCGCAAGCTCAAGGGCCCGGCGCCCGACCGGATCTTTGCGATGACGACCGCCTACGTGACCTTCGAGACCGCGCTGGGGCTCACGACTCGCGGCACCGCCGGCATCGTGTTCCAGCCGCTCGCGACGGCCGACTTCCAGGGCATCGTTTCCGAGATGGAGGAGGTCGTCCGCGCGACCGGAGGCGAGACCGGGACGACGATCGACACGAAGGACGACACGTTCGGCTACCGCTGGATGATCCTGCACGACAGCGACTTCGAGGATCTCGTCGTCGGCCTGAACGCCGTCTCGAGCGCGCTCGAGACGGGCGGCTACGGCGACCGGGTGCTCTGCGCGGTGTTTCCCTTCCAGGACGCGGCGGGGACGCCGGTCTACTGGATCTACAACTACAAGCGGGGTGCGTTCTACCCGTTCGTCCCGGCGGCCGGCGAGCAGCAGCGCGACAACGAGCGCGAGCTGCGCCTGAAGGCCCAGGCGGCCGCCGAGCTGCCGATCGAGGCCGAGCTCGAGCGCTGGTTCCCGCTCTGGGGCATCCCGATCTAGCGCCCAGTCGTACCCGTGGTGCGGCGCCCCTCGCGCGCCGGGAGACATGAGCGAATCCGTCTGGGACTACCCTCGCCCGCCCGCACTCGAGCCCTGCCCGCGCCGCGTGCGCGTGGAACTGGGCGGCGTGACGATCGCCGACTCCTCGGCGGCGCTGCGGGTGCTCGAAACGTCGCATCCCCCGAACATCTACGTTCCGATGGACGACGTCATCGAGGGCGCGCTGGTCCCCACGGGCGGCGTCACCATGTGCGAGTGGAAGGGCGCTGCCGCATACCTCGACGTCATCGGCGGCGCGGCGCGGGTCGCCCGCGGGGCGTGGCACTACCCCGAGCCCACGCCGCGCTACGCGGCGCTCCGCGGGCACGTCGCCTTCTACCCAGGGGGCATGGACGGGTGCTACCTCGACGACGAGCGCGTTCAGGCGCAGGCCGGCGGCTTCTACGGCGGCTGGATCACCACCGACATCACGGGACCGTTCAAGGGCGGTCCCGGGACGATGGGCTGGTAGCGCGGGGCGGCCCGTTCAGCGGATGCGGACCCGCACCGTGCGCTGGCGGACGTTTCCGGCGGCGTCGACCGCCCGCACGTTGACCGACGCGAGTCCCGTGGCGCCACCGCGGGTGCGCAGCCGGGCCGGCTTGGCTCCGGCGCGAGCGAAAGTCAGGCGCACCAGGGACTGGGTCCTGCCGCGCAGGCGCATGCGGACGGCCGCCTTGCCGCGCTCGTTCATCGCCACCCGGCAGGTGGCGCGGGCGAGGCCGGCGCGACAGCGGAGGGTCACCCGCGGCGGGGTCTGGTCGAGGAGCCGGACGGGCTCTGCGACGCCCGGCGTCTCGTCGCTGAGGGTGGAGTTGAGGAAGGTGAGCCGGCGGAACGCCCCGGTGGGCCGGTCGAGGCGCCAGAGGGAGCGGTCGCCGAGGTCTCGGACCTGGCGGGAGACCACGACCGCCTGTCCGGAGCGGGTGAGCGCCGGCGCGTAGATGTCCAGCCCGGAGCGCAGCGCCGGCAGATCGAGCATCCGTGCCGCGGCACGGTCGTAGACGGCGACCGACGCGGCGAGCGTCTTGCCCTCCGTGTAGGCGATGGTGGAGCCGTCGCCCGACATGACCGCCCCGCGCTGCGATCCGTCCGTCGGCAGGCCCGGAGTCGGGATCAGGGACGCCGTGCCCGCCGTCTGCAGCGCCGAGATGTCGGCGACGTAGACGTTGTCGAAGTCCAGCGGGATCCGTCCGGAGACGAACGCCAGGGTCTTCCCGTCGTCGCTCAGCGACGGGCTCTGCTCCGACGAGCCGGTGTTCACGGGCGCGGGGACTGGGATCGAGCGCTTCCCCAGGACGTCGTAGAGGAAGATGTCCGACGGATTGCCGGCCCCGCCTGGGCCCGACCACACCAGGTAGCGGCCGTCGCCCGATAGACGCGGCGTCTCTACGCACTCGCCCTGGTTGACGCCGGGCAGCGGGATGGTGCGGCGAGTGCGGACGTTGTAGATGTTGATTTGACGGCACTCCGCGCCCGTCTTGCGCGCGAAGACCACGTAGCGGCCGTTCGACGAGATCGACGGCTCGTAACCATCGGAGATCTTGCGCAGGCCGTTGACGCTGTCCCAGTACATGACGTCGAAGCCACGCGTGAACACGTACGCGGTGCCGGTGACCTCGCGGGCCGCGCCGGCCGCCGCGGGAACGGCAAGGGCCGCGGCAAGCGACAGGACGGCGGCGAGCAGGCGGTGGCTGGGCACGATGGCGGCGACTCCTTGCGGGACAGTCCTGCGTTCGGGTTTCGCCCCGGGCTATCGGCCCCGTGGCGGGCGAGCTTGAGCGCCAGGGCCCAGCCGTCAGAACGCGGCAGGCAGCCGGATGTTGGCTACGACGAGGCGCTGGCGGCAGCAGCGCCCCCGCCGAGCAGATCCAGCACGTCGCCGATCTCGTGGTCGCGCTCGAGCGGATGGCGCAGCGGCAGCTCGGGATGGATCTCGTACCGGTTGCGGCGGCCTTCGCGGGTGCGCTCGAGGTAGCCGGCTTCGACGAGCTCGGCGACGATGCGCTGCGCCGCGCGCTCGGTGATCCCGACGTCGGTCGCGACATCGCGAAGGCGCATGGCGGGATCCCGCGCCAGGCAGAGGAGCACGTGGGCGTGGTTGGTGAGGAAGGTCCAGGTCACGGTACAAGCGTACGACGATTCGCGCGTCTTGACATACGTCTTTTGTTTCGCGTATTCTGAGACCTCCTCCACGACGAACAAGGAGCACCGATGCCGACCCTCCTCGACCCGCCGGTGTGGGACTCTGAACCCGCGTCGCCAGGTCCCGCACCGCTCGACGCTGCCCCGCCCGCGGCCACGCGCGCGCCGTCGGCACACGAGATAGCGGCCCACGTCGCCGCCCAGCTCGAACGCGGCCGCCCGCTGGCCGGTGTGCTGCAGGACCGCGAGGTCCGGGCCCGGCTCGACGGATCCGGACGCGCGCTCGCCGTCCGCCTGGACGGCTGAGGTGCGCGCCCCCGGGGCGCTGCCCGGCACCGGCCCCGCCACCCACGCCAGCGCCACGCCGGTCCCGATCACCGTCGCCCGCGGCGACGGCATCGGGCCGGAGATCATGGGGGCGACCCTCGACGTCCTCGACGCCGCCGGCGCCCGCCTCGACGTCGAGACGATCGAGATCGGCGAGCGCGTCTACGAGCGCGGCAACTCCGCCGGCATCGAGCCCGCGGCGTGGGACTCCCTGCGGCGCACGCGGGTCTTCCTGAAGGCACCGATCACCACGCCGCAGGGCGGCGGGTTCAAGAGTCTCAATGTCACCGTGCGCAAGACGCTCGGCCTCTACGCGAACGTCCGTCCGTGCGTCGCCTACCACCCGTTCGTCGCCACGAAGCACCCGGGCATGGACGTCGTGATCGTGCGCGAGAACGAGGAGGACCTCTACGCCGGCATCGAGCACCGCCAGACCGACGAGGTCGTGCAGTGCCTGAAGCTCATCAGCCGCCCAGGCTGCGAGCGCATCGCCCGGTACGCGTTCGAGTACGCCCGCAGCGCCGGACGCTCGAAGGTGACCTGCTTCACGAAGGACAACATCATGAAGCTGACCGACGGGCTCTTCCACGCGGTCTTCGAGGAGGTCGCCCGTGACTATCCGGACCTCGAGCACGAGCACTGGATCGTCGACATCGGGGCGGCCAAGCTCGCCGACACGCCCAACGCGTTCGACGTGGTCGTCCTGCCGAACCTCTACGGCGACGTGCTGTCGGACGTGGCCGCACAGATCGCCGGATCGGTCGGCCTCGCCGGGTCGGCGAACGTCGGCGAGCACGGCGCGATGTTCGAGGCGATCCACGGCTCGGCGCCGCGCCGCGCCGGCCAGGACCTCGCGAACCCGTCGGGTCTGCTGCTCGGCGCGGTGATGATGCTCGTGCACATCGGCCAGGGGGACGTGGCGGCCCGCGTCCACAACGCCTGGCTGCGCACGCTCGAGCACGGGATCCACACCTACGACATCCACACCGAGGGGACGAGCCGCGAGAAGGTCGGCACGTCCGCCTTCGCCGCCGCCGTGATCTCGCGGCTCGGCGAGGAGCCCGAGGTGCTGTCGCCGGTGACCTACGCCGCCGGCCGGGCCGCTGCGCCGGCGCCCGCGCCGCCGCGCGGCCCGCGCGCGGCGAAGCGCTTCGACGGCGTTGACGTCTTCCTGCACTGGGACGGCGGCACGCCCGACGACCTCGCCGCCGCCCTGCGGGAGGCGGCGATCGGCGCGGACCTGCGGCTGTCGATGATCAGCAACCGCGGAGTGAAGGTATGGCCCGACGGCCTGCCCGAGACCTTCTGCACCGACCACTGGCGGTGCCGGTTCCTCGCGCCCGACGGCGCGCAGGCGGCGCCGGCCGGCGTCCTGAACCTGCTCGCCCGCGTCGACGCCGCCGGCTTGGAGTTCGTCAAGACCGAGCACCTGTACGCGTTCGACGGCGAGCGCGGATACTCGCTCGGGCAGGGGCAGTAGGGGTGCGCGCGACCGCCGTGGCAGCCGCGGACGAAGCGGCCGGCGCACGCCCGGCCGGTCGCCGGCCGCGCATCGGGATCGTGGGCGCCGGCCAGCTGGCCCGGATGACGGCTCAGGCGGCGCTCGACCTCGACGTCGCCGTCACCGTGCTCGCTCGCGACGACCGCGAGCCAGCGTTGGCGGCGGGTGCCCGCCCGATCCTCGGACCGCCGGATTCGCTCGCCGCGCTCCGGCGCCTCGCCGCGCTGAGCGACGTCGTGACGTTCGACCACGAACTCGTGCCGTCCGCCCACCTCGCCGAACTGGAGGCGTCCGGCGTGCGTCTCGCGCCGAGCGCGGCAGCGAAGCTCATGGCGCAGGACAAGGCCCGGCAGCGCGAGGCGCTCGCGGCCCGCGGGCTTCCCGTGCCCGAGCACCGGCTGGTCCGGTCCGAGGCGGAGCTGGACGCCTTCGGCGCCGAGCACGGCTGGCCGGTCGTGGCCAAGGCCCCGCGGGGCGGCTACGACGGGCGCGGGGTGATGGTCCTCGATGGGCCGGGAGCGGCCTCGCCCGGCGACGGCGACGTCCTCCTCGTCGAGCGCCACGTCGCGATCGCGTGCGAGCTGGCGGTCCTGGTGGCGCGCAGCGCCGACGGGAGCGCCGCCACGTATCCGGTCGTCGAGACGATCCAGGTCGACGGCATGTGCCGCGAGCTGCTCATGCCGGCGCGGATCGACCCGGCGCTCGCCAGCCGGGCGAGCAGCCTCGCCCTCGACGTCGCCGCCGCGATCGGTGCGACCGGCATCCTCGCGGTCGAGCTGTTCGTCGAGGACGGCAGGCTGCTGGTCAACGAGCTGGCTTTGCGCCCCCACAACTCCGGCCACGCGACGATCGAGGCGTGCACGACGTCGCAGTTCGCCAACCACGTCCGGGCCGTGCTCGGCTGGCCGCTCGGCGTGACCGACCTCGTGGCGCCGGCGGCGGCCATGGTGAACGTCGTCGGGCCCGCCGATCCGCGGGCGGGGCTGCCGGCCGCCCTGGCCGTGCCGGGCGCGCACGTGCACCTGTACGGCAAGGCGCCCCGTCCGGGGCGCAAACTCGGGCACGTCACGGCGCTCGGTCCGACGCACGACGAGGCGCTGGCCGTCGCGCGCGCGGCAGCGACGCACCTCGCGGAGGATCGGTGAGCGGCGCGCGGGTCGGCATCGTGATGGGCAGCGACTCCGACCTCGGCGTCATGCAGGGCGCCGCGGACGCGCTCGCCGAGTTCGGCGTCGCCCACGAGGTGCGCGTCGTGTCGGCCCACCGGACCCCGGACGACATGATCGCCTACGGGCGCGGTGCGGCAGAGCGCGGCCTCGAGGTCATCGTCGCCGGGGCCGGCGGCGCCGCCCACCTGCCCGGGATGCTCGCCGCGGTGACGCCGCTGCCGGTCGTCGGCGTCCCGGTCCCGCTCGCGGTGCTCGACGGCCTCGACTCGCTGCTGTCGATCGTCCAGATGCCGGCGGGCGTGCCCGTGGCCACGGTGGCGATCGGCGCCGGGCGCAACGCCGGCCTGCTCGCCGTGCGGATCCTCGCCGCGGCAGACCCTGCGCTGCGCGAGGCGATGACGGCGTTCCAGGCCGGGCTCGCGGACCTGGCGCGCGCGAAGGACGCCGCCGTTCAGGCGGGCCAGCAGGGCCACGCCTGAGCGAACTGGGAGCCGTGCCCGGGCGGCGCCCGTCAGAACGGAATCGAGCCCTTGCCCCGCCACGCGGCGAGTTCGACGAGCTTGCTGGCCGGCACGCCGGTGGCCGTGAGGACGCAGGTGCGGCCGCCGCGCTCCCAGGTGACGACCGGCCGGCCATCGGCGGTGAAGACCGCCAGGTCGGTCCCCTCGCGGGTGACCGTGCGGGCATCCTGCGGCACGTCGAGGGCGGGGCCGGAGACGATCGTGTAGGCGGCCTGCCGGCCCTTCTCGTTCTCGTAGTAGACGGTCTCGGTGGCGCGACCGTCGACCTCCTCGGTGCGGCGGCCGACGGCGGTCCATCCGAACTTCTCGGACCACGCCGGAAAGGCGACCCCGTCGACCTCGGCGTCGAGGAGCTTGGGCTCGGTCGGCGACGGCGCGGGGGCTGGCAGGCTGGGCCCCGCCGCCGCCGCCGTCGCCACGTCGCTGATCGCGGGCGCGCCGCCGGTGGCGAGCACCACGGCGATCGCGACCGCTGCGGCGGTCGCGGCGAGGCCGCCGAGCACCGCCGGCAGGCGCCAGCGCCGGCGCCGGGCCGGCGTGGGTGCCGCGAGCCGCTCACGCAGCGCCAGCGGCGCCCGCTCGGTCGCCGCCGCGTGCAGCGCCACGAGCCCGCGGTCCTGCGCCGCGGCCGCGGCCGCCAGCCGCGGTTCGACCCCCAGGCGCTCCCGCAGGGCTGCGGCCGCGGCAGGATCCAGGCTCCCGTCGGCCAGGCGCGCGAGCACGGCCGCGTCGTCGTCGTCGATCGGCGGGATGTTCGTAGGGTCGGTCATGCGGCCATGCCCTGTGGAATTCGGACGCCGGGCACGCGGGGATCCTTCCCCGGCCCGGTCATGCTTCGCCCCCGACGTCGACGGCGACGCGCTGCCGCGCCCGGAACAGCCGCGTCGCGACGGTCTTCTCCTGCGCGCCGACCGCCTCGCCCGCCTCGGCGTAGGACAGCCCCACGAGGTCGACCGCCACGATCACGTCGCGGTAGTCCTCGGGAAGCCGGGAGATCGCCGCGTAGACCTCGCGCGCCTCGAGGGCGGCCTGCGGCGAGCGGGCCGACGACGGGTCGGGCGGCTCATGGGTCTCGGGCATCGGCGCCTCGGCGGGGCGGCGTCCAGCGGCCCGGTGGCGGCTGAAGAAGGTGTTGCGCAGGCCCCGCAGCAGGTAGCCGAGGTCGTCGTCGTTGCGGAGCATCCGGGGCTTGGCCAGCACGCGGGCGTACGTCTCCTGGACGAGGTCCTCGGCATCCTCGCGCGAGCCGCACAGCCCCCACGCCGCCCGGTACAGGCGGTCGACGTGATCCCCGAGCCGGTCGGGATCGAGCGGGCGCAGC
>CAZEKK010000032.1:0-5632 GCA_964512905.1 uncultured Solirubrobacteraceae bacterium | reverse complement strand
CGGCATGCGTTCCGCGCTCGGCGATGCGCCCGCCGTCGAGCACGGCGATCTCGTCGTAGGCCTCGAGGCCGTCGAGCACGTGGGTGATCACGAGCACCGCGCGCCCGGCGGCGAGGCCGCCGAGGTGTTCGAGCATGGCGCGGGCGCCGTCCGGATCGAGGTGCGCCGCCGGTTCGTCGAACACGAGCACCGGCGCGCCGGAGAGCAGGGCGCGCGCTGCCGCGATCCGCTGGCGCTGCCCGCCCGAGACCTTGGCCCCCCGCTCGCCGACCTCGGTGGCGAGGCCGTCGGGCAGCGTGTCCAGCCACGGGCCGAGGCCGGCCTCGTCGAGCGCCGTCCGAATCGCGGCGTCGTCGGCCTGCGGACGGGCCAGTCCGACGTTGGCCCGGATCGAGGTCGCGAAGAGGTGGGCGTCCTGGCCGGCGAGGCGCACCCGCGCGCGGACGTCGTCCTGCGCCACGTCGCGCAGGTCGACCCCTCCGAAGGAGATCACGCCGCCATCGGGGTCGCGGAAGCGCACGAGCAGATCGGCCAGTGTGGTCTTGCCCGCGCCGCTGGCGCCGACGAGCGCCACCGCCCGGCCGGGCTCCAGCCGCAGGTCGACGCCGTCGAGGACCGGCGGCCCGTCGCCGTAGGCGGCGCGCACGTCGCGCGCATCCAGGACGCCCGCCGCGGGCAGGGGCAGCGGGGCCGGCGGATCCGGAGCCGGGTCCGGCCGCGCGGCCACCTCCTCGATCCGCGCCGCCGCGCGCCCGCACGCCTCGGCGCTCTGGGCCGCGCCGCCGAGCGGCGTGACGCCCTCGAAGGCGGCGAGCGCGAGCAGGGCGAGTGCCGCGAGCAGCACGCCGTCCAGGCCGCCGCTGCGCACCGCCGGGATCGCGACGAGCAGCACGGCGACCACGGCGAGCACCGAGAGGGCAGTGCCGAACGCCGCGGCCACGCCGCCGGCCACGGCGTCGCGCGTCTGCGCGCGGGCAAGGGCGCGGTCGGCTGCCGCGACGCGCGCCGCCCGGTCGGCCTCGCGCCCGGCGACCGCGAGTTCGGGTGCACCGGAGACGACCTCAAGCAGTTCGGAGGCCAGCGCCGCCCGGGCCGGCGCCTGGCGTCGGGCGGCGCCGCGCGCAGCCGCCGCGGTCGCCGCGGGGATCGCCACGGCGGCCAGCACGAGCGCCACGAGCAGCACCGCGCCGGCGGCGGGCAGCATGAGCGCCGCGGCCAGCGCAGCGCCGGCGATCGTCACCGCGGCGACGAGCGGCGGCCCGAGCCCCCGGAGGTACAGGTCCTGGAGGCGGTCGACGTCGGCCACGAAGCGGCTGAGCAGGTCGCCGCGGCGCAGGTCGCGCAGGCCCGCCGGAACGAGCGGTGTCAGCGCGACGAAGAAGCGGACGCGCAGATCGGCGAGGACCCGGAAGGCAAGATCGTGGGAGACGAGGCGCTCGGCGTAGCGCAGCAGCGCCCGGGCGATGCCGAAGAAGCGCACACCGACGATGGCCGTCGTCAGCGTGAGGATCGCCGGCCGCTCGGCGGCGCGGCTGATGAGATAGCCGGAGGTGGCCAGCAGGCCGACCGCCGCGGCGATCGCGCCCGCGCCGAGCAGGACCGACAGCGCGAGGCGCGCCCAGCGCGACCGGGTCAGGCCGGCGGCCCGCCGCAGCGCCGGCCACGGGCGGAGCGCAGCCGCGACGCCGCGCGGGCCGGCCTGCAGGCCGCCGACGCGCCGGTCGCTCGCCGGACCGCCGTCGCGCCGGCCACTCGCCGGCCCGGCGTTGCGCCGGGCGCTCACCGGGCCGCCTCCGCCGCCGCGGCCACCACGCGGCCGCCATCCAGGCGCACGATGCGCCCCGCCGCGGCGGCGAGCGCCGGCCGGTGCACGACGATCAGCGCCGTGCGCCCGGCGACGAGCCGCTCGATGGCCGCGCCGACCGCCGCCGCGGCGTGCTCGTCGAGATGGGCCGTCGGCTCGTCGAGCACGACGAGCGGCGCGTCGCGCAGGAAGGCCCGGGCCAGGGCGATGCGCTGGGCCTGCCCCATCGAGAGCGCGCGCCCGCCCTCCCCGATGCGGGTGGCCAGGCCGTCCGGAAGTTCGGCGATCACCGCCTCGGCGCCGGCGGCGTGCGCCGCGGCGCGGACCTCGGCGTCGGACGCCGCCGGGCAGGCCAGCCGGATGTTGTCGGCCACCGTGCCGGCGAAGAGCGTCGGCCGCTGCGGCACCCACGCGACGTGGCGCCGCCACGCCGCCGGATCGGTCGCCCGCAGGTCGACGCCGCCGCAGGCAACGCGGCCGCTGCTCGGATCGGCGAGGCGCAGCACGAGGCCGGCGAGCGTGGACTTCCCGGCCCCGCTCGGCCCGACGAGGGCCACGGACTCCCCGGGCGCCAGCACCAGCGAGACGCCGTCCAGCGCCGGCCCGCCGCGGCCCGGGTAGCGGACGGTGACGTCCTCGAGCGCGACGACCGCGCCGCCAGGGTCGGGGGCCGGGACGGGCGCCGCCGGAACAGTGACCGCCGGCGGCGCGTCGATCACGTCGAGGATCCGCTCCGCGGCGGCCAGGCCGTCGGCGCTCGCGTGGAACTGCGCGCCGACCTGGCGCAGCGGAAGGTAGATCTCGGGCGCGAGCAGCAGGACGGTCAGCCCCGCCTCGAGCGCCAGCGAGCCGTCGACGAGCTGGACGCCGATGGTCGCCGCGACGAGCGCCGTGCCGAGCATGGCCAGCAGCTCGAGGACCAGCGACGACAGGAAGGCCACGCGAAGCGTCGCCATGGTCTCGCGCCGGTAGCGGTCGCTCGCGGCAGCGATCGTCTCGGCCTGCGCCGCCGCGCGACCGTTCGCGCGCAGGGTGGCCAACCCCTCCACGACATCGAGGAAGTGGGCGCTGAGCGCCGCGAGCGTGCGCCAGCGCGACCGTGTCGTGCGCTCCGCCAGGCGCCCGACGAGCCACATGAACAGCGGGATCAGCGGCAGCGTGACCGCCAGGATGAGCGCCGACTCCCAGTCCAGCGGGGCGGCCACCGCCAGCAGCGCGACCGGGACCAGCGCGGCGAGCACGAGCTGGGGGAGGTACTTGGCGAAGTACGCCTCGAGCGCGTCAACGCCCTGCACGGCCGTCGCAGCGAGCTCGCCGCTGCGCTCGCCCGCCAAGCCGCCCGGGCGGGCGACGAGCGCGTGCTGGACCAGCGCGGCCCGCAGCTCCGACATGACCCGCGCCGCGCCGAGACGGCCGGCGGCCTCGAACCCGGCGGCGGCGGCCCCGCGCGCGAGCGCAACCCCCGCCAGGGCCAGCAGCGATCCGCGCAGGTCGCGCAGCCCGGCGCCGTCGAGGAACGCCGCGGTCACGACATGGGCGAGCAGGAACGCCTGCGCGACGATCAGCGCTGCCGTGACGAGCCCGATCGCGACCGTCGCGACGAGGTGCAGGCGGGCCGCGTGCGTGCGCCGCGACAGCTCGCGCTGCACCGCCCGCGCCGCGCGCCGGCCCTCCGGCCGGTCCGCCTGTCGCCCCAGCGGACGGTCGCCCGCCGCCGATGCGGCCACTACCCGCCCGGGGGCGGGGCGCCGGCCGTCGGATCCGCCCCCGCGGAGGACCCCGGGCCGCCGGGCCGCCGGGCCGCGGACCGGTCGAGCAGGTCGAGCGGGCTGCGAACGTCGTAGTCCCGCGGGTCGAGGCGGTGCCGGAAGACCCAGTACGTCCAGCCCTGGTAGAGCAGGACCACGGGAACGAGCAGCGCCGCGACGACCGTCATGACCGTGAGGGTGTACTTCGTCGAGGCCGCCGCCGCAAGCGTGAGGGTCGTCGCCTCCGGCCCGGTCGACACGAGGGCGTTCGGGTACAGGTCGACGAACAGGGCCGTGAAGACGAGCGCGATTCCGGCGGCGCTGGCCGCGAAGCCCCAGCTCGGACGCCGTGCGGCGACGGCGGCCGCTACGGCCAGGGCGCCCACCGCGACGATCGCCACGACGAGCGACGCGGCCTGCACGCCGCCGCGGTCGGACTGCCGGGCGACCGTCCAGCCGAGGAACGCCAGCGCGGCGAGCGCCGCGGCCGGCACCGCGGCACGGGCCGCGGCGCGCGACCGCTCCGCGACGTCGCCGCCGGTCCGGAGCGTCAGGAACACGGCGCCGTGGGCGAGGAAGAGCAGCAGCGTCGTCACGCCGCCGAGCAGCGCGTACGGCGTCAGGAGCGTGAACAGCGTCCCGGTGAAGTCATGGGCCGCGTTCAGCGGCACGCCGTCGACGATGTTGGCCCAGCCGACGCCCCATAGGAGCGCCGGGATCGCGCTGCCGACGACCAGCGCCCACTCCCAGCGGTTGCGCCAGGACTCGGACTCCGACTTCCCCCAGAACTCGAAGGCGACGTTGCGGACGATGATGCCGACGAGGATCAGGAAGAGCGCGAGGTAGAAGCCGGAGAAGAGCGACGCGTACCACCCCGGAAACGCCGCGAAGGTGGCGCCGCCGGCGACCAGCAGCCAGACCTCGTTGCCGTCCCAGACCGGCCCGATGGTGTGGATGACCATCCGCCGCTCGCCGCGGGTGCGCCCGACGCGGCGCAGGAGCATCCCGACGCCGAAGTCGAAACCCTCGAGCACGAAGTAGCCGATCCACAGCACGCAGATCAGGACGAACCACAGCGTCTCGAGGAAGGTCGGATCCACGGACATCAGTAGGCGAGCGACAGGGAGTCCTGCTCGGCCTCGGCGTCCTTCGGCGCCGCGGGGTCGGGTCCGGCCTTGGCCTTGTGGAGGAAGACGCGCCCGGCGATGACCGCCAGGACGCCGTACAACAGCGTGAAGCCGACCAGGGTGATCCACACCTCCGCGGTGCTGACCGACGGCGAGTTCGCGTCGCGCGTGAGCAGCAGCCCCTGCACCACCCAGGGCTGGCGGCCCATCTCGGTGAAGATCCAGCCGGCGAAGTTGGCGATGAACGGCAGCGCCGCGGCGGCGATCAGCAGCTTCAGCAGCCGCGGCGACGTCTCGAGCTTGCGCCGGCGCGCGAACCACAGGGCGGCGAGCGCGATCAGGAACATCGCCGCGCCGGCCCCGATCATCGCCCGCCACGTCCAGTAGGCCACCGCGACCGGCGGGGCGTAGTCCCCCGGCCCGAACTCGGCTTGGTATTCCCGGTTGAGGTCGTTGATGCCCTTGACCTCGCCGTTCCACGAGTTCGTGGCGATGATCGAGAGCAGGTGCGGGATCTCGATGTTGCGGTTCAGGCCCTGCGGGTTGCTCTCGAAATCGCCGGTCGCGAAGACCGACAGGCCGGCCCCCTTCGTCGTCTCGAACACCGCATCGGCGGCGGCCATCTTCATCGGCTGCTGGTCCTCGAGGAGGTCGCCCTGGAAGTGGCCGACCCCCATGGTCAGCAGGACTGCGACGGCGACGGCGGGCAGCGCGATCCCCATCGAGCGCCGGAAGACCTCGGTGTCCGATCCGCGCAGCAGATGCCACGCGCAGACGGCCGCGACGAGCAGGCCCGCCGTGGTGAGCGCGGCGAGGATCACGTGCGCGAAGGCCATCAGCGCGGTCGAGTTGGTCAGGACGGCCCAGATGCTGTCGAGCTCCGCGCGCCCGGTCCGGGGGTTGACCGAATATCCGACCGGATGCTGCATCCACGAGTTGGCGGCGAGGATGAA
>CAZEKK010000031.1:7546-16191 GCA_964512905.1 uncultured Solirubrobacteraceae bacterium | reverse complement strand
GGCAGGGTCCCCAAGTCGTTCCCTGCCGGGACCGGCCCTGGCGGCACGGGCTGACGAAGCGGTCGGGGCGGCACGGGGCCGGCACGGAGTGGGCCGAACCCGCCGCACATACGACTTCGTAAACACGTCACTTGACATACGCAATCAAAGTCGTATATGTTCCGGCACATGGCACAGGCTCTCCTCGCGGCGGCCGTCGCGCTCCCCCTCGCCGCCGCCCTGGTCGTCACCGTCGCCGGACGCGCGCTCGGCGAGCGCAGCCTCCTCGTCGCGCTCGGCGCCACCGTCGCCGCCTTCGCCGCCGCCGTCGGAGTCCTCGCCGTCGTCGCGGCCTCCGGACCGTTCGACCTCGTCGCCGCCGACGCCGGGGGGAACGCCCAGGCCGGCTTCACCGCCACCGAGCTGACCGCCGCGCTCGCGGTCGTCGTCCTGGGCGTGAGCGCCGTCGTCCAGGGCTTCGCCCGGCGCCACCTCCAGGGCGACCCGCGCCTGCCGACCTTCGCCTCGTCGGTTGCCCTCGCCACCGCGGCGACCGTCGCCATGATCTGCGCCGCCACGCTGACCGGCTTCGCGGCGGGCTGGATCGTCGCCGGCCTGGCCCTGCTGCGCCTCCTGGGCCTGCGCGCGGAACTGCCTGCCGCCCGGGCCGGCCGCCGCCGCGCCGCCGCCGCCTTCGCGATCGGCGACGGCGCCCTGCTCCTCGCGGTCGTCCTGATCGTCGCCACGGTCGGCGACCTCGATCTGCGCGACGTCGGCGCCGGCGCGGATGCGCTCGGATCGGCCCGCGTCGACCTCGGGTTCGCCACGGTCGCCGCGGGCCCGCTTGCCGCCGGCCTGCTCATCGTCGCCGCGCTGGCGCGCTGCGCCCAGCTTCCGCTGCACCGCTGGCTGATCGGTACGGTGGCCGCGCCGACGGCGGTCTCGGCCTTTCTGCACGCCGGCCTGGTGAACGCCGGCGGCGTGCTCCTCGTGCGGTTCGGTCCGGTCGTCGGGATCGCCGACTGGGCTCCCTACGTCGTCTTCGCGCTCGGCGCGGCCACGGCGGTCGCCGGCACGGCGATGATGCTCGTCCGCTCCGACATCAAGGGCAGCCTCGCCCATTCGACCATGGGCCAGATGGGCTTCATGGTCCTGCAGTGCGGCCTCGGCGCACCTGCCGCGGCGATGCTCCATCTCGCCGGCCACGCGATGTACAAGGCCACGCTCTTCCTCGGGTCCGGCTCGGCGGTGTCGACGCGGCGCCGGTGGGCCGCGCGCCGGCCGCAGGCGCCGGGGCCGTTCGCGCGCCGGCGCGTGCGCGCCGCCCTGGCGCTGCTGCTGCCCGCGGCGGCGCTCGGCGCCGTCGCGGCTGCCGCCACGCCGATTCTTGCCCTTGACGCCGGCGCCGTCCTGCTGCTCGCCTTCGCCTGGGTGTCGGGCGTCCGCGCCGCCGACGGGTGGCTGCGGGCCGCGCCGCTGCGGCCCGGCGGCGCGGTCGCCGCCGCCGGCGCTGCCCTCGTCGTCGCCGCGACGGGATACGTCCTGCTCCTCGCCGGCGCCAAGGCCTTCCTCGATCCGGCCCTGCCCGACCTGGCCGGCGTCCCCGCCTGGCTGGCCGCCCCGGTCCTGCTCGCGATCGTCGTCGCCACGGCGGCCACGGTGGCTGGACCGCCGGCGGGCGGACGCCTCGACGGTCTCGCGGCGCGCGCCTACGTCCGCCTCGGGCGGGCGGGCGCCCTGGCCCCGGCGCCGGCCGCGGCCTGGGCACGGCCGTCGGCCCCCGTCCGTCCATCCGCCCCCGCCGGCCTGGCGCCGGCGCCGTCGAGAGGAGCGTCGTGAGCACCGCCCCCGACCCCAGGGCCGTCGAGGCGCGGGCCCGCCTGCGGGCCGACGTCGCCTGGGCCGCACGCATCATCGCGCCGGCCTGGCCGCTGCACGAGTTCGTGGCGGTCAACCCCCTCGCCGACCTGGTCGACCGCCCGTTCGAGGCCGCGATCGCCGAGGCCGCCGGCGTCCGCCGCGCCCGCGTGCTGCCGCCGCTGGCGGCGCTGCGCGAGGCCGTGGCGGCAGGCCGCGTCAGCCCCGACGACGTTCGCGCGGCGCTGGCCGAGCGCATCGACGGCCTCGAGGACCTCGACGACGTGCCGATCGGCGGCACGGCGGTCCCGCCCGCCGACCTGCTGCTGGCCGATCTGCTCCACGGGCCCGAGGACCCTGCGCCGAACGCGCAGCCGCGCACCCTGGGCGAGTGGGCCGATGCGCTGCTCGGCACGGCGATCGCCCCGGCGATCGACGAGGAGGCCGGTCGCTGGTGCGCCGCCGCCACCGACGAGCACGCGCCGTGGCCGATGCCCGGCCGCGAGCACGGGCTGTGGCCGGCCTGGCGGGCCCTCGCGGCCGCCGGCGCGGCGAGCCATCTCGGCCTGTCGGCGTCCGCCGCCGCCCGCCTGCCCGAGCGCGCCGACGACGCGGTGCTGGCCGCGCTCGAGGCGCTCGGCACGCCGGGCCCGCGCCGCCGCGCGGAACTGCGTGGCCACTTCGCCCAGCTTCCGGGCTGGTCGGCCCTGGCGCGGTACGCCGCCGAGCATCCTGAGGAAGCGGTCCCCATCGACCTCATGCAGGTCCTGGCGCTGCGCTGCACGCTCGAAGCGGCGCTGGTCGCCGCTGCCGCCCGCGAGGCCATCGGCGGACGCACGCCGATCGCCGACCTGCGCCGCCGCGCCGACGAGGAGGCCGCGGCGGACGCGGGATCGGCTGATGCGGCGCACGAGCACCTCGAGGCGCGGGCGCACGCCCTCGCGCAGGCACTGGGCGCAGACGCGGTCGGTCCCGAGGCGCGGGCCGTGCTGTCGCTGCTGCCGGCGGGGGAGCGCGGCGCCGTCGGGCTCGCCGCCGCCGAGCGCGCCTACCGTCGCGATCTGCTCGACTGCCTCGACCACGCGCCGGGCGTCCGACCGGAGCGGCCCGCCGCCCAGGTGGTCTGCTGCATCGACGTTCGCTCGGAGGGACTGCGCCGCCACCTCGAGGCCGCCGGCAGCGTCGAGACGCTCGGCTTCGCCGGGTTCTTCGCGGTGGCGGTGCGCTACCGCCCGCTCGGCTCGGCCACCGACGGCGCCGCCTGCCCGGTCCTGCTCGAGCCGCGCAACGCGATCGCCGAGCGTCCCTCGGCGGGGGCCGAGGCCCAGGCGCAGCGCCGCCTCGAGGGCCTCCAGGCCGCCGGCGCGGCCGAGTCCGGCCTGCACGCGGCGCGGGAGGCACTGGCTTCCCCCTTCGCGGTGGCCGAGGTCGGCGGGTGGCTCGCCGGACCCGCCGCCGCCGTGAAGACCGCCGGCGCCCGCAGCGCGGCACGCCTGCGCGGCCGGGCGCGCGATGCAATTGCGCCGCCCGCGCCCACCAGCCTCACGATCGACGCCGAGCACGGGCTCGGACTCGCGCCCGAGGAGCAGGCTCTGGTCGGCGAGGCCGCGCTGCGGATGATGGGCCTCACGAGCGGCTTCGCCCGCCTCGTCGTCCTGTGCGGCCACGGGAGCACGACCGACAACAACCCCTACGCGGCGGCGCTGGACTGCGGGGCCTGCGGCGGCCGGCAGGGCGGCCCGAACGCCCGGGCCGCGGCGGCGATTCTCAACGCGCCCGCAGTCCGCGCGACGCTCGCAGACCACGGCATCGCCATTCCGGCAGACACGGTGTTCGCCGCCGCGCAGCACGACACGACCACCGACACCGTCGCCATCCTCGATCGCCACCTCATTCCCGCCAGCCACGCCGACGACGTCGCCGCGCTCGAGCAGGCGCTGGCGGCCGCCGGCGACACCCTCGCCGCCGAACGCTGCGCGGCGCTCCCGCTGGCGCCGCGCGCGGGGTCGCGCCGCCACGCCGAGCGGCGCGCCGGCGACTGGGCCCAGGTGCGGCCGGAGTGGGGCCTCGCCCGCAACGCGGCCTTCATCGTCGGGCCGCGCGAGATGACCGCGGGCCTGCACCTCGGCTGCCGCACCTTCCTGCACTCCTACCGGCCCGAGAGCGACCCGGACGCCTCGGGGCTCGAGACCATCCTCACCGCCCCGCTCGTCGTCGCCCAGTGGATCAACTCCCAGTACTACTTCTCGACCGTCGACCCGGAGGCGTTCGGGGCGGGGGACAAGACGCTGCACAACGTCGTCGGCGACGTCGGGGTGGTGCTCGGCCCCGGCGGCGACCTCCAGATCGGCCTGCCGTGGCAGTCCGTCATGCTCGACGGCGCGCGCCCCTACCACGAGCCGCTGCGGCTGCTGGCGGTCGTGCAGGCGCCGCTCGACCGCACCACGGCGATCATCGAGCGCAACGAGATCCTGCGCCGCCTCATCGACGGCGGCTGGGTGTCGATGGTCGCCCGCGAGGACGGCGGCGCGCCCTGGCTGCGGCGCCGGGACCGGGCCTGGATCCCCGCCGGCGGCGTCGCCGAGGCGGTGATGGCATGACCGGCCACGGGCTGACGCCGATGATGCGGCTCGAGGTGATCGTCGAGGGGGAAACCGTCCCGCTCGTGCGCGACCTCTTCGAGGAGTCCGGCGTGACCGGCTGGACCGGCGTCTCGAACGTCTCGGGCCTGGGCCACGGCGGCTTTCACCAGGGCGGCCTGCTCTTCAACGACCGCGACGCGCTGAGCATCCTCATGACGGTCGTTCCCGCGGACCGGATCGACGCGCTCGTCGCCGGCGTGCGCGAGCTGCTCGCCGACCGGTCCGGCGTCATGTTCGTCTCCGAGACCTTCGTGAGCCGTCCTGAGTACTTCCAGTGACCACAACCGAAAGGGACCTGCCGTGCTGCGCGAGAAGCGCCTCCTGATCACCGGCGTCGTCAACCCCGACTCCATCGCGTTCGCCATCGCCGAGCGGGCGCAGCTGCTTGGCGCCGAGGTGGCGCTGTCGGCGCCGCCGCGCGACCTCGAACGTGCCACCGAGACGGCCCGGACGCTGCCCCGGCCAGCCGACGTGATCGAGGCCGACCTCACCGACCCGGCCGCGCTCGCCGGGCTCACCGAGACCCTCGCGAGCCGCTTCGGCCGCCTCGACGGCGCCGTGCACGCCGTCGCCTTCGCCCCGCGCGACGCCCTGAGCGGCGCGATGGCCGACGCCGATCCGGCGGGCATCGAGCTGGCCTTCCGGACCAGCGCGGTCTCGCTCTCCGGCCTCGCCCGGGCGACCGCGCCGCTCTTCCCGGCCGACGGCGGCAGCCTCGTCGGCCTCACGTTCCACAGCGAGGGCGCGTGGCCGTTCTACAACTGGATGGGCGTCTGCAAGTCGGCGCTCGAGTCCGTCGGCCGCTACCTGGCCCGGGATCTCGGCCCGTCGCGCTCGCGCGTGAACATCGTGGCGGCCGGGCCGCTGCGCACGCGCGCCGCCAGCGGCATTCCGGACTTCGAGCGGCTGGTCCAGGCCTGGGAGGCCCAGTCGGCGCTGCCGTGGGATCCGCAGGACGCCGGTCCGGTCGCCGACGCGATCTGCTTCCTCCTGTCCGATCTTGCCCGCGGCATCACCGCCGAGGTGCTGCACGTCGACGGGGGCTACCGCGCGATGGCCATGCCGCTGCGCGAGCCCGCGACGCGCGCCGAGGCGGCCGCGGACGCCGACACTGCTGCCGCGGGGTAGCACGCCCGTCCGCAGTGTCTGCGCGGCTCGGCGGTGTCCGGCCGCGCGGCACGTCCGGCCGCGGGCACCGGGGCCCGCGCCAGGGCGCACGCGGGCCGCCGAAGCCCCACCGCCCCGCGCCAGGGAGCCCGCGGGCCGCGGGGAGAGCCCGCCGCCCCGCGCGCCGACGGTCAGCCGGCGGCGCGGGCGGTGCGGCCGCACGAGCCGCACTGCTCGCCGGGCGCCAGTTCGCGGCCGGCGCACTCCGGGCAGGTCGAGGCCGGCTCGAGGATGCCGAGCAGCTCGGTCACCCGCAGCACGAGCAGCCGCTCCTCGTCCACTTCGACCCACACGCCCGCCGAGGCGGGGAAGACGACGTGGTCGCCGGGCCGCACCGGCATCTGGACCCCGGCGGACTCCCACCAGTCCACGCCGGCGCCGACGGCGAGCACGATGCCGTGCTGGGGCGGATCCTCGCGCGAGCCGGCGGGGACGACCAGCCCGGACTGGCGGACGCGGTCGGGCTCGAGCTCCTTGACGACGACGCGATCGAAGAGGGGGCGGAGGTCGTGGCGCATGGCGGGTGCAGGAAGGGTACCCCGCGGCCGGATAGCGTCCGCCGATGCGCTTCGGAGCCGGCTTCTTCTGCACCGACGAGTCGATCGACCCGGCGGCGCTCGCACGGCTGGCCGAGGACCGCGGGCTCGAGTCGCTCTTCTTCCCCGACCACACCCACATCCCGGCGAGCCGCCGGACGCCGTTCCCTGCGGGCGGCGAGCTCCCCCGGGAGTACGCGCGGCTGCACGACCCGTTCGTGGCTGCGATGGCGGCGGCCGCCGCGACCGAGCGGCTGCGCGTGGGGACCGGCGTGTGCCTGGTGATCCAGCGCGACCCGATCGTCACGGCCAAGTCCGCGGCGAGCGTCGACGTTCTCTCCGGCGGGCGGCTCCTGTTCGGGGTCGGCGCCGGGTGGAACGAGGAGGAGATGGAGAACCACGGCACCGATCCGGCCCGGCGCTTCGGGGTGCTGCGCGAGCGCGTCGAGGCGATCGGCGCGCTGTGGACGCAGGACGCGGCGAGCTACCACGGCGACCACGTCGCGTTCGACGACGTGTGGTGCTGGCCCAAGCCGCTCCAGCAGCCCCGGCCGCCCGTCATCGTCGGCGGCAACGGCCGCGGGGCGCCGGACCGGGCGCTGCGCTACGGCGACGAGTGGGGGCCGAACTGGATCGGCGACACCGAGCGGCTCGCGGCCCGGGTCGCCAGGCTGCGGGCGGCAGGCGAGGCGGCGGGGCGGGGTCCGATGCCGACGACGGTCTTCAACGCGCCGCCCGATCCGGCGGCCATCGCCGTGCTGGCGGCGGCGGGCGCGCACCGCGCCGTGGCCTGGCTGGGGACCGGGACGGCGGCCGACGCCGAGCGCCGCCTCGATCGGTGGTCGCGCGTGGTGGCGGCGTACGCCGCCGCTGGCGGCTGAGGGCGGCGGGGCCGGCGACGAGCTGCAAGTTCGCGACGCTATGCGTCGTCAACTTGCGCCTCGCGGACGAGGGGTCGAGATGGCGGCGGAGAAGGTCCCACTCCTCAACGCCGCTTGGCGGCGTTCCGCAGGTTCGGCGAAGTCCGGGCGCCCGCGGCTGGCCGACGAGGCCCGCGCGTGCCCCGCAGCCGAGGCCCGCCCGACGCCTTCCCAGGTCCGACCGAAACGCCTACAGCTGGCTGGCGTCGGTGTCCAGGCCGAGCCGCACCCGGCCGGCCAGCTCCCAGGTGCCCGGGGCGACGAGCATGTGCTGCGTGGCGGCGTGGACGTCGCGGAAGCGGCGCTCGAGCGGGCCCGCCGTCGTGTAGAGCGCCCGCCCGCCCGCCAGCCGCCAGCAGCGGTCGACCGCGCCCGCGGCGGCCTCGGCCGCGTGCGTCGCGGCCAGGCGCAGCGCGGCGCGGGCCTCGAGCGGGATCCCGGCGCCGGCGCGCGCGGCCACCCAGGCGTCGTCGATCGCCCCGAACAGCAGCGCGCGGGCCGCCCGGACCTCGGCCTCGGCGCGGGCGATCTCCGCCTGCACGGCGGGCCGCTGCGCCAGCGTCCGGCTGCTCATCGCGGGCGTCGCCGCGCCGGCCATCGCCGCCGTGTCGTCCACGGCCCCCCGCGCGATGCCGAGCGCCACGCCGGCGATGGAGGCGGCGAGCAGGCCGAACGGCGGGAACGCGTACAGCGGGCCTGCCGCGCGCGGCCGGTCGGTGATGAGCGACGCCGAGCGCGCGGCGGGCACGCGCAGGCCGGCGACCGCCATGTCGTGGCTGCCCGTCGCGCGCAGGCCCGCGACCGACCAGGTGTCGATCACCTGCACGTCGGCGGCGGGGAAGAGCACGAGGCGCACGTCCGGGCGGCCCGACGGGAGCGTGACCGGCGCGCCGCCGTCGACCACGACGCAGCCGCCCATCAGCCAGTCGCAGTGTCCGACGTTCGACGCGAACGGCCAGCACCCGTCCACGACCAGCGCGTCCCCGTCGGTGACCGCCTGCCCCTTCGGCGCGAACACGCCCCCGGCCGTGGCCAGCGCATCGCCGTACACCTCGCGGGCCGCGGCCGGCCCGAGGTAGGCCGCGAGCATCCCGGCGGTGGCGCAGACCGCGACGCACCAGCCGGCGGCTCCGTCCCCGGCGGCCAGCGCCTCGACGGCGGCGACGAGGTCGGCGGGGGGCGCCTCGGTGCCGCCCAGGTCGGCGGGGACGGCGGCCCGGAACAGGCCCGCGTCGCGCAGGGCGGTCGCGACATCGTCGGTCAGTCGGCGCTCGCGCTCGGCGTCGGCTGCCTGCTGGGCGGCCAGCGGCGCGATCGCCCGGGCGGCGTCGAGCAGCGGGGCGGATACGGCGGGGGCGGCCATGCGGGCGATGGTCGCACGGGGCGGGGGCGGGCGCCAGCGCGAGGCCGGCGCCAGCGTGGGGCGGGGGCCAGCGCGGCGCGGGCGCCAGCGCGGGGGCGGGGCCGGCGCGGGGCGGGCGCCAGCGCGGGGGCCGGCGCGGGGCGGGCGCCAGCGCGGGGGCGGGGCCAGGGAGGCGGGACGC
>CAZEKK010000031.1:0-7446 GCA_964512905.1 uncultured Solirubrobacteraceae bacterium | reverse complement strand
GGGGCCGGCGCGGGGCGGGCGCCAGCGCGGGGGCGGGGCCAGGGAGGCGGGACGCGGCGGGACTGCGGCGCGGTGCGGTCGCGCTCAGCCGACCTGCGGGCCGCCGAGGGCCGCGCGCAGCGACGCGATCTCGGTGACGGCGGCGCCCACGTACATGGCGTGCGCGACATCGAGGTCGTGCTCGTCGAAGGCAGCCCCGGTCGCCAGGGCCTGGGCGCGTTCGGCGCTCAGGGACAGGAGGCGGTCTCGCGCGACGAGAGCGGGCGAGGCCACGGCCTGGCGGTTGGGCTGTGGGGTGAAATCGAGCATGGCCTCACGGTAGGTCCGATCGGCGCGCGGTTCCGTTCGCGGCGCGACGGCGGGACTGTCACGCCCGCGACAGTCCCGGCCCGCGGGCAACTGGGACGCGCGCCGCGCGCGGCCGGTAGGCTCGCGGCCGCATGATCCGCACCCCAGCCAAGGAGCACCCGTGACGCCCGCCCGCCTCGCCGCCGCCCTGCTCGCCGCTGCGGCGATCGCGGCGCCGGTCGCGACCGCGCAGGCCGCCACCGACGCGGCCCGGCCGACGAAGAACCTCGTCCAGCTCGCGCAGGGCCGCCGCGGCCTGTCGACCCTCGTGAGCCTGATCCGCACGGCGGGCCTGGTCACCGTGCTGTCGAGGAGAACGACGCGCGGCTACACGCTCCTGGCCCCGACCAACCGCGCGTTCGCGCGGCTGGGGTCCGGCACGCTGAAGTCCCTGCGGCTCGTCAGGAATCGGGCCCGCCTGCGGACCCTGCTGCTGTCGCACGTGCTCCGTGGCCGCTATCTCTACACCGACTTCATCCTGCGGCCGGGGATCTTCACCACGCTGAGCGGGCGCACGATCACGGTCACGAGCCGGCGCGGCGCCGTCCGCATCGGCGGCGTGACGGTCGCACCCACCGGGCTGCAGGAGGCGACGAACGGGTTCGTCCACACGCTCGACGGCGTGCTCGGGTAGCGGTCGGTCAGGGCGAGAGCCGCAGCACGTCCCACCCGCCGCCCGCGGCCGGGACGTAGACGAACCGGTCGTGCAACCGGGACTCCCCGTACTGCCAGAACTCGACCGACGACGGCGTGATCCGGTACCCGCCCCAGTAGTCGGGCCGCGGGATCGCGTCGGCGCCGTCGAATCGCGCCTCCGCCGCGGCCACCGCCGCCATCAGCTCCTCGCGGCTGCCGAGCACCGCGCCCTGCCGTGACGCCCACGCGCCGATGCGGCTGCCGCGCGGGCGGCTCTCGAAGTAGGCGTCGGACTCGGCGGGCGTCGTGCGGGCCGCGGTGCCGAGCACGACGACCTGGCGCTCCAGCTCGCGCCAGTGGAAGACGGCCGCGACGCTGCCGTTGGCGGCCAGGTCGCGCCCCTTGCGGCTGCCGTAGTTCGTGTAGAACCACAGCGTCCCGTCGTCGAGGCTCTGGACGAGGACCACGCGGGCGCTCGGCTGCCCGCCGGCGTCCACGGTGGCGACGGTCATCGCGTTGGGGTCCGGCATGCCGGCGCCCTGCGCCTCGGCCAGCCACGCGCGGAGCTGGTGAAGCGGGTCGTCGGCGAGGTCGGAGCGTTGCAGCGGGGGGCGCACGGTCGCAATGATCGCGCGTCGCGCGGCTGGACGGCGGCCCGGCCGCTCCATAGCATCGGGCCGTCGATGGGTACGAGCGACGGACCGGCCGGAAGCGCCGGCGGCCTGCGGGCCGCGGCGGCACGAGTGCGGCGACGCCTGCCCTACGCCCGACACAGCTACCGCACCGTCGACATCGGCCAGCTCCAGGACCTGTTCCTGATCTCCGCGGTCGGCACGATCATCGTGATCCGCCTGCAGCTCTGGGCGACCAACTACCCGAAGCTCGGAGGCGGCGGCCTGCACATCGCCCACCTGCTGTGGGGCGGCCTCTTCATGATGATCGCGCTCGGCCTGGCCCTCTCGTTCCTCGGCCGGACGTGGCGCAAGCCGGCGGCGTTCCTCGGCGGCGTCGGCTTCGGCTTCTTCATCGACGAGCTGGGGAAGTTCGTCACCGAGGACAACAACTACTTCTTCAAGCCGACGGCGGTCATCCTCTATCTGATCTTCATCGCGCTGTATCTGGCGACGCGGTGGATGCAGAAGGGCCGGCGCTTCTCGGAGCGCGAGAACCTGCTCAACGCAATCGACTACTTCGCCGACGCGGCGGCCCACGACCTCGACCAGCACGAGAAGAGGCGGGCGCTCGAGCTGCTCGACGGCGCCGGCGAGGACCCCATGGTGGCGCCGCTGCGCCGCCTGGTGCTCGACACCGACGCGATCCCGACCCCGCCGCCCGGGCGCCTGCAGCGGACGGCCGACGGCCTGCGCCGGCGGTACTTCTCGATCGTCGAGCGGCGCTGGTTCGTGCGGGCGGTGACCTGGCTGTTCGGGATCTGGGCCTTCGGGATCTTCCTCCAGGTGATCGTGCTCGTCACCGCGATTGGGTTCAAGCTCGGCGGCGCCACGGACGCGTTCCGCTCCGACGACCTCGAGAACCTCCAGATCGCCAACCTCGCCTCGATCGCCTCCTCGTCGGTCGCTGCCGTCTTCATGGTCGCCGGCGTGCGGCGCTTGCGCCGCGGGAACCGCCTGGGCGCCTACGAGATGCTCGACCGGGCGCTCATGGTTCAGATCTTCATCACGCAGGTGTTCGTCTTCGTGGAGTCGTCGTTCTCGGCGGTCACCGGGCTGCTGGTCTCGATCCTGATGCTCGTCACGATCCGCTACGCGAAGCGCAAGGAGCACGAGCGCGAGCGCGGCGACGTGCCCGCGGCCGACCTGCCGGCCGCCGCGGCTGCGCCGGCGGGCGCCGCGCCCGCTACGACCGCTACGACCGCTTCCACGCCGTGAAGGCCGGGCGCGGCTGGCCGTCGAGGCCGACCAGCCCGCAGTCGTAGGACGGCGCGGTCACGTAGAGGTACTGCGCGACCATCCCGACCGCCGGAACCGCCGCCCGGCGTTCGCGGATGTACGACAGCGCGTGTGCCTGGCCGAGGAGGCCGTCGGCGGCGGCCACGCGGGCGCCGCCCTCGGTGATCCACACCGCCGGCACGCCGCCGCGCCGGGCTCCGCGCCACCGACCCTCGAGCAGCTGCGCCGCCGCGGCGCTGCGGAGCGCCGGCTGCGGATCCTCCGCGTCGGCGTAGTCGTGGTGGGTCCACACGACGCGCGGATGGCCCGCGTAGCCGCGGGCGTCGAGGGCGTCGAGGACGGCGGCGTCGAACTCGTCGAAGACCGTGTATCGCCGCGTTGAGCGACGCACGTCGGCGGTTGCGGGCCCGAGCAGGAGCAGGTCGTGGTCGAAGGCGGCGCCGATGCCGGTCGCCGTGTCGAGCATCTCGGCCGCCGCGGCGGGGGCAGTCAGTGCGGTGGGCGCCCAGGCCCCGTCGTCGGCGAGGTCGGCGGTCGGCGGCGGGGCCTGCTGCGGCCAGAGCTGGCCGTTGGGCTCGTTGGCGATCTCCAACGCGTCGGCGGAGGGCGCGGCGGGGTTGCCGGGCCGGTAGCGGGCGTACGCCCAGCGGACGAAGCCCGCCCAGTCGGACTCGGGGCCGAACCCGTCGGCGGGCATGCGGAAGGCGAGCGAGGAGCGGGCGGCCGCCAGGGCGGGCGCGCGCAGGCCGGGCGGGCCGGATGCCGCCCAGGCCGCATAGTCCTCCCGCCGCATCCGGTCGGGGGCCGCGAAGCTGATCTCCTCGTCGCTGCCGGGCCGCAGGTGGGCGGTGCCGTTGGACCACGCCGGGAAGGAGTAGAGCGTCAGGATCACCTTGCGCCCGTCGGCCGTGGCGGCGGCCACGTCGGCGTCGAGCGCGGCGAGCACCGGGGCGGCGGCGGCGTTCGCGCCCTGGCCCGGCGGGTCCGCCGCGGCGGGGCCGGCCGGCGCGAGCTTGTCGTAGGGGATCCACAGCCGCACCCACGGCTCCGGCGCCGCGGCGAGGATCCACGCCCGGTTGGCGGCGTAGCGCTGGCGTTGGGCCGCGGGATCGGATGGGTAGAGCACGCCGGCGGGGCCGAGGACGATGCAGCGGGCCGGCCGCGCCGCGGCGTGCACGCGCCCAGGCGTCCAGGCGCCGGCGGTCAGCACGGCGCCCGCCCCGGCGGCGCCGGCCACGAACGATCGGCGGGTGAGGCGAGGCGGACCCGGCACCGGACCGAGGATGGCAGAGGCCGCGCGGCGCGAGCGGCGGCGGCGCCGGTGTCAGGCGCCGGCCGGCAGCAGGCCGTTCGCCGTGACCACCTTGCGCAGGGCGGCGGCGTACTGCGCATGGCCGAGGCGGTTCGCGTGGATCCCGGTGTCGCCGGAGATGATCCAGTACGTGGTGGTGCCGCAGAACGTCAGGAACGGGTTCAGCGCGAGTACGTCCTGCGTGACGCGGGACTGGCGGCTGGGTCCGTCGACCAGCGCGCCAGGCTTGCCCGGGCACAGCGAGGTGCCGGGGGCGCGCCCGATGAAGAACCGGGACGGGCTCATGAGGAAGAGGCGCGTGCCGAAGCCCGGCGCGCCCTGGACGGCGCTGGCGATGGCGGCGTTGAACGTCCGGAAGAGCACGTCGACCTGGTGGGCGGAGAAGACCGTGACCGACGGCACCGCAAGGTGGTACTGCGAGACCACGACGTGGTTGTTGGGCGCCTCGAGCAGCTGGGCGATCACCGAGCGCAGCCGGGCCGTGAGCCGCACGCTCGCGATGAACCGGTTGACGCAGGCGATCAGGCGGGCGTCGGTGAACGTGGCGGCGCACTCGATCCCCCGGCCGGTGAGGAACGTCGAGAGCAGCGGGTTGGCGCCGAGCGTCAGCGCGGTCAGGTCGGGCGAGTCGGCGACGACCTCGCCGAGGACCGGGTTCAGGGCGCCGCCCGTGTCCCAGTCCTGGGGCTCGGAGCCGGTCACGCCGTAGTTGGCGAACTGGCTGGCCGACAGCCCCGCCGACTTCGCCCACTGCGCCGACCAGGCGACCTGGTTGGAGAAGCCGAAGTCGGGCAGCCAGCCGACCGGCCCGGTGCTGCCGACGCCGTTGGGGGAGTTCGACGAACAGCGGTCGTTCTCCGGCACCAGCGGCCGGCAGCTGACGAGGTCGACGATGCTCCACTCGGTGCCGTCGCCGAGGAAGCCGAAGCCCGCCGTGGCCGAGTCGCCGATCGCCCGGAAGGTGAAGGGCTGCACGACGAGCGGCTGGGCGGCCACCGCGACGGCGCCGGTCGCCGAGGCGGCGCGCAGGACGATGCGGTCGCGGCCGGTGAAGCGCGGCCGCGGCACGTAGGTGAACGTGGTCGTGGGGCCGGTGCGGACGGCGCGCAGCGTGCCCGTCGCGGGGCGCTGCAGGATCCGGACCGACAGGCCCTCGCCGACGCAGGTGATCGCCAGGCGGGCGGGGGCGGCGTAGTTGACCACGCCGGGGAGGCGCTCGCAGACCGGCGGGGCGGCGGCCGGCGCGCCGCGCGCCGGCGCGACCGCCACGGTGCGCGCCGCCGTGGCGGACGAGCGGCCGGCGGGTGCGCCGGGCCCGCCGAGGCGCAGCGTCTGGGCGGCCCGCACGGTGACGCGCAGGCGCCCGGCGCGCCGGGCCGTCGCGCTGGCGGCGGGACCGAGCAGGAGCCGCGCGGTCCAGGTGAAGTGCCGGCCCGTGACGCGCCGCGGCAGCGCCACCGTGCGGGCCGCGCCGGCGGCGGCGAGGCGCACGACGTTGCGCGCGGTGGCCGCGTTCAGGCGCCGTGCCAGGTCCTCGCGGACGTCGCCGCTGCGGACGCGCACCGTGACGACGACGCGTCCGTCGGGCCGGGCGTGGGCGCCGGCGACGGCGGCCCGGACGGGCGCGGCGAGCGGCCCGAGCGAGCCCGGGGGAGACGCCGCCGAGGCGGCTGCCGGGGCCCAGGCCGCGGCGGCGGCGAGGGCGAGGCCAAACACGGCGGCCCGGCGGCGGGGTCCGATCATCCGCGGCACCGTACTCGGCCGCGCGGCCGGCGGTGGCGGTAGCGTGCGCGCGCGTGGGGCTGTCGCTGAGCAACCTGCTGATCATCTGCGCCCTGGCCCTGGCGGCGCCGATCGTGGTCATGCGCGCGCCGCGCCTGGGGATCCCGATCGTGGTCGTCGAACTCGTGATCGGGATCGTGATCGGCTCCCAGGGACTCGGCATCGCCACCGAGGACGACGTCGTGGCGCTCTTCGCGCAGTTCGGGCTCGCGATGCTGTTCTTCCTCGCCGGCTTCGAGATCGACTTCGACGAGGTCAAGGGCCGGCCGCTGCGCCTGGCCGTGTGGGGCTTCCTGGCGTCCTTCGCGCTCGCGGTGGCGATCGGCTTCGCGCTGTACGAGGTCGGCTACATCGAGTCGGGCATCCTCGTGGCGACCACGCTGTGCGCGACGGCGCTGGGCACGATCGCGCCGATCCTGCGCGACTCCGGACTCGGCGCCACCCGGACCGGCGCCTACATCGTCGGCGCGGGCGTCGCGGGCGAGTTCGGCGTCATCGTGCTCATGTCGCTGCTGTTCGGCGGGGAGGGCGGCCTCACCGCGGCGCTCCTGCTCGTGGCCTTCACCGTCATCACCGTCGCCGCGGGCTACGTCGCCACCAAGGCGCACACCCCTCGGTGGATCGAACTGACCCGGCAGAGCCTCGAGACGAGCGCCCAGGTCCCGATCCGCCTGGCGCTCGTCACGCTCGTCGGGCTGATGTTCCTCACCGAGGACTTCGGGATCGACGTGATCCTCGGCGCGTTCGCCGCCGGCATCGTCTTCCGCCTGGCGGTGCACCGCGACCAGTCGGCGACGGTCCAGTCCAAGCTCGACGGCATCGGGTTCGGGTTCTTCATCCCGGTGTTCTTCATCACGAGCGGGATGGACTTCGACCTCAGCGCGCTCTTCGGCAGCGCGAGCAGCGCCCTGCGCCTGCCGGTCTTCTTCGCGCTGCTGCTCGTCGTGCGCGGCCTGCCGGTCCTCGTCCTCTACCGCAAGGACCTGAGCAGCGCCGCCCGGCGCGTCGTCGCCCTGTTCGCGGCGACCTCGCTTCCGCTCATCATCGCGCTCACCCAGATCGGCCTCGAGAACGGCACGATGCGGGCGGACACCGCGGCGGCGCTCGTCGCGGCGGGCGTGCTCTCGGTCCTGATCAACCCGCTGGCGGCGCTGCGGATCGCCAGACGCCTGTCGCCGGAGGAGCGGGCCGCGACGGCGCGCGGGGACGGGCAGGCGGCCGCCGCGCGACCGGCGCCCGAGGGCGCGTAGGCTTCGCGGCCGTCCGTCCGCCCCGACCCCGACGAGGCCCCATGACCCTGAACGGCTCGACCATGTTCATCTCCGGCGCCAGCCGCGGCATCGGCCTGGCGATCGCGCTGCGCGCAGCCCGCGACGGCGCCAACGTCGCGCTCATCGCCAAGACCGCCGCGCCGCAGAATTGCATATGACGTTGCATCAGGTCATCACCCTCGCCGCC
>CAZEKK010000030.1:12776-16298 GCA_964512905.1 uncultured Solirubrobacteraceae bacterium | reverse complement strand
GTGTTCGATCCGACGGCGGCGGGATAGGCTGGCCGTCATGGCGGACGACCTGTCGCCCGCAGACCGGGCCTCGCTGGCCGCCGAGCGCGGGCCGGTGACCATGACCGTCGGCGCGGCCCTGATCTTCGCCGGCGGCCCCGGCCTGGCACGCGCGGCGATCCTCGCCCGCGTTCAGGAGCGCCTGCATCTCATTCCGCGCTACCGCCAGCGCCTGGACGAGACGCCGCTCGGGCTCGCGAACCCCGTCTGGGTCGACGACGAGACCTTCGACCTCCCCTGGCACGTCCGCACCGCGACGCTTCCGGCGCCGGGGAGCCGGGACGACCTCGCCGACTACGTGGGCCGGGAGATGTCCGGACGCCTGGACCGGCGGCGCCCGCTGTGGGAGCTGCACGTCGTCGACGGTCTCGAGGGCGGGCAGGTCGCCGTGGTGCCGAAGATGCATCACGCGCTCGTCGACGGGCTGGCGGCGATCGACATCGGCACGGTGCTGCTCGACCCGACGCCCGAGCCGCTGCACCTGCCGCCGCCCGAGGCGCCGTGGTCGCCGAAGGCGCCGGACACCGCCGAGCGCCTCGCCCGCATCGCCGCGACGCCGTTCCTGCGCGCCCAGAAGGTCGCCTACGAGGCGACCATGCGCGCGCTGGAGACGAGCCCGCGCAGCGCCGCCGAGGACGTGCTGCGCGCCACCGACCTCGTGGCCGAACTCGCCCGCGCCCGGCCCCAGGCGCCGATGACGCCGCTGAACCGCACGATCTCCCCGAACCGGCGCTACGCGATGGAGCGGGTGCGCCTCGACGAGGTCAAGGCCGCTGCGAAGGCCGGCGGCGGCACCGTCAACGATGCCCTGCTCGCCGCAGTCGCCGGCATGCTGCGGACCTACTTCGCGGAGGCGGGCACCGATCTCGGGGGGCGGCGCCCGGTTGCGCTCGTGCCGGTGAGCGTCCGCGGGGAGGGCGAGGAGGGCGGCAACCGCATCTCGACCGTCTTCGTCGACCTCCCCTCCGACGAACCCGACCCGATCGAGCGACTGCGCGTGATCGCGGCCCAGACCCACGAGCTCAAGGGCTCGGCCGCCGTGCGGGCCGGCGCGCTCATGGTCGGGGCGACCGGCTGGGCGCCGCCAGCGGTGTCGTCGCTGCTGGTCCGCGCGATGGGCGGCATCCGGGCCTTCAACCTCGTCGTTTCCAACGTGCCCGGGCCCCAGCAGACGTTCTACCTCGGCGGGTCGCCGCTTCTGGAGACCTACCCCGTGGTGCCGCTCAATCCCGCCAGCCAGGCGCTGTCCGTCGGCATCCTCTCCTACGACGGCGGCGTGCACGTCGGCCTGCTCGCCGACCGTGACCTCGATCCGCCGGTCGCGCGCGCCGCCGCGGCCCTGCGGGGCGCGCTGGCGGAACTGCTGGAACTCGCCTCGGCCTGAAGCCAAGAACCGTCTCTGCGCAAGGATGGCGGCTGGGAACGCGCCCGGTGCGCAGCCGCAGCGTGACCCGCGCGGCCCGAGATCCGTCCACACCACGTGGGTCGCGATCAACACCGGCGTCGGCGCTGCCGACGCAACCTGCGGACCGTGCACATGTTGGGGGTGGCATGACCTCGCATCGCGCCGCAGCGCTCGTGGTCGCCGGCGTCGTCGGCGCGCTGGCGGCCGCCCCGGCCCCCGCCGGCGCCGTTCCCTACCCCGGCCCGCGGCTCAACCCGCCGGGAGCCTCGATCGTCCACACCCAGAGCGGGCCGGCGTTCGTGCGGATCTACTGCCCCGGGGAGATCTACGGCTTCCCGGTCGGCTACTGCACGGGCACCATGACGCTGCGCTGGGGCGGGCGCGTGCTCTCGGCCAACCCGATGGCGGCCGGCGACTACGACGGCCCGTCGATCGAGGCGCGCCTGCCCGCCTGGTTTCGGCGAATCGTGCGGGCCCGCGGCCCGCAGGCGGTGCAGGTGACCATGCGCACCCACGACGGCCAGGGCCTGTGGGCCACGACCGGGGGGACGGTGTCGATCCGGGCCCCTGCCGCCGGGCCGGCCCGCGGCGAGCGGGCGCCCGCGCTCCCGCGCTTCGTGCCCCGCATCCCGCCCCAGCCGCCGACAGTTCCGACGCCGCCGCGCTACGCCACCGCGCCGGTGTTCGAGACCGAGTGGGGCAACGAGGCCGGCGTCTGGGACTGCCAGCGCCCAGGCTGCTTCGGCGGAGGGCGCCAGCGGGTCGGCGGCGACCGCCAGTACCGCAACCCGACCGCGGTCGCCGTGGCGGGCGGACGCGTCTTCGTGGCCGACAACTCCAACAACCGCATCCAGGTGTTCAGCGGCGCGGGCCGGTTCGTGCGGGCGTTCGGCTCCTACGGGTGGGATCCGGGTTCGTCGCGGCGCGTGGCCGCGCGCGGGCGGTTCAACAACCCCATGGATCTCGCCGTGTCGGGCGGGTCGGTGTTCGTCGCCGACCAGCGCAACGACCGCGGCGTCGCGGTGACCACGACCGGGCGGTTCCTGCAGCGCTACGGCCGGCGCGGTTCGCGCGGCGGCCGGTTCGTCGCGCCCTACGGCGTCGCCGTGGCCCGCGGCCAAGTGCTGTTCGTCGACCAGGGCAACTACCGCATCCAGCGCTTCAGCCGGTCGGGGCGCTTCCTTGGCCAGTTCGGGCACTTCGGCACGAGGCGCGGCGGGTTCGTGCTCGCACGCGGCATCGCCGTCAGCCCGCGGGACGGGACGGTCTACGTCTCGGACCTGCGCCGCCACCGGATCCTCGCCTTCTCCCCCTCCGGCCGCTTCCGGTTCGAGTTCGGCTCGCCCGGCCACGGCCCGGGCGAGCTGGACGAGCCGCTCGGGATCGACGTCGACGCCGAGGGCCGCGTCTACGTCGCCAACTCGCTGAACCGCCGCGTCGAGCGGTTCAGCGCCACGGGCGAGTTCCTGGACCTGTTCGGCTGGGGCGGCTACCGCTCCCGGCGGGCGGGGATGCTCGACGCGCCCTCCGACGTGGCGGTCGACCGGGCCACCGGCGCGGTCTACGTGACCGACGAGGGGAACATCCACGCCCGCAGCGCGCAGACCGGCGTGTGCGGACGCTTCCGGCAGCCGTCCCCCGATCCGTGCCGGTCGCGCAAGGTCGTCAAGTACCTTCCCGCCGGGTAGCCGTCGCGCACCGAAACGGGGGCGTGCGTGCGGGCAGCACCCTCCCCGAGCAGCCCGCTACCCGCCGGCCCGGGCGATCGCGGCGTCCATCTCCGCGCCCGGATCGTCCACGACCCTTCCGTGGCCGACCGCCAGGCGGGCGGGATCGAGCGCCCGCAGCGCCCGCGCCGTTGCCTGCGCCATCGGCCGGTCCCACGTCCCCAACCCCGGAAACGGGAAGCGCGGGTGGGGCTTGCTCGTCGTGGCCACGCCGCCCAGCGTCGTGTACGCGTCGGCGGCGATGAGCGTGCCGTCGCGACGGTCGTGCAGGGCGATCTGCCCCGGCGTGTGGCCCGGAGCGGCGACGACCTCCAGCGACCCGACGCGGTCGCCCGGATCGACGAGCCGTCC
>CAZEKK010000030.1:9877-12676 GCA_964512905.1 uncultured Solirubrobacteraceae bacterium | reverse complement strand
AGTTGAGCCGCTCGACGATCATGGCCTGGCCCATGCCGCCGGCGACGCACATGGTCTCGAGGCCGATGGTGGCGTCGAGCGTGTCGAGGTCGTTGAGCAGCGTGGTCATGATGCGCGCCCCCGTCATCCCGAACGGATGGCCAAGCGCGATCGCCCCCCCGAACGGGTTGAGCTTCTCGGGATCGATCCCCCACTCCTGCATGCAGGGCACGACCTGGGCGGCGAACGCCTCGTTGAGCTCGACGACGTCGATGTCGCCGATCGTCATGCCGGCCTGCTCGAGGACGGCCGCGACCGCGGGGATCGGGCCGAGGCCCATGATCTCGGGCCGGATGGCCGCGACCGAGGAGGCGACGATCCGCGCCCGGGGCTTCAGGCCGAGATCGGCGGCACGCTGCGCGGACATGACCAGCACCGCCGCGGCGCCATCGTTGAGCGGGCAGGCGTTGCCGGCGGTCACGGTGCCGGACTCCTTGAAGGCGGGCTGGAGCGCGGCGAGCTTCTCAATCGTGGTGCCGGGCCGCGGGCCGTCGTCCTTGGTCACCGTGTCCGCCGCGACCTGAACCTCGTTGCCCTCCTTGTCGGTCTCGGTCGCGGCGGGCGTCTGCACGGCGACGATCTCCGTGTCGAAGTGGCCGGAGGCCTGGGCGTCGACGGCCCGGGTCTGCGAGGTCACCGCCCACTCGTCCTGGGCCTCGCGGCTGATGTTGCAGCGCTCGGCCACGTTCTCGGCGGTGAGGCCCATCGGGATGTAGACGTTGTAGGGCGCGCCCTCGGAGCCGTCGAGCTGGTCGTTGGCGTCGAAGGGCGGGTACGGCGGGAACCGCGAGACGGCCTCGGTTCCGGCCGCGATGTACTGGTCGCCCTCGCCGGCGGTGATGGCGTGGAAGGCCATCCGCAGGGTCTGCAGCGACGAGGCGCAGAACCGGTTGACGCTCGTGGCGGGGACGTGGTGGTCGATCCCCGCCAGGAGGGCCGCGTTGCGACCGATGTTGTAGCCCTGCTCCCCGTTGGGGAACCCGCAGCCCATCATGATGTCGACGGTCTCGGAGAAGTCCACCTCGGGATTGCGCTGCACCAGGGCCTCGAGCGGCACGGCGGCGAGGTCGTCCGCGCGCACGTGGCGCAGGGATCCCTTCATGGCGCGGCCGATCGGGGTGCGGACGGCGTCGACGATCACGGCATCGGGCATGGCGCAGGGCCTCCTTGGTCTGGCATCGGTGCGGGGATGGTATGGACCTGCGCGCCGCGGCGGCCCGCCGCCGCCGCCCGGCGGCCCGGCGGCGCTACCCGGGCACCGCGGCACAGGCCCGTCCGCGACAGCGGGCCAGGCGTGTGCGTTCGCGCTCGAGGCGGGCCACCGTGGCGGCGAAGCGCGGGTCGGTTGCGAGGTTGCGCTGCTCGAACGGGTCGCGCCGCAGGTCGTACAGCTCGCGGTCGCCGTAGCCCCAGCGGACGTACTTCCACTGGCGCGAGCGCAGGCCGGAGTAGGCCTGGTCGTACTCCTGGGGGAAGCCCTCGGCGGCGAACAGCTTGTCCGTCGCCTCGACCGGGAGCGCACGGTGCGGCGCGCGGCCGGGGGCGCGGGCCATCGGCGCCAGCGAGAGCCCGTCCTGGGTGCGACCGGCGCGCGCCCTGGAGACCTCGAGCAGCGTGGCGGTGAGGTCGACGTTGGCGGCGACCTGGGCGCCGACCGCGCGCCCGGCCGGGAAGCCTGGGCCGCGGATCACCAGCGGCACCTTCAGCGACTCCTCGTAGGGGACGAACTTGTCCCCGGCGATGCGGTGCTGGCCCTCGACCCAGCCGTTGTCGGAGACGAACACGATCACCGTGTTCTCGAGCTGGCCGGTGCGGGCCAGGGTGCGCACGAGCCGGGCGACGCCCTCGTCGACGGACTGCAGCGCGGCGAGGCGGCCCTGGTGGTTGCGCTCCAGGCGAGCCAGCGCCGCGGCGTCCAGACGGGGCAGGGCGCGGATCAGGCGCGGCTTGTCGCTGCTGTCGGCCTCGTCGAACGACGGCGGGCGCGGCAGCCGGTAGCGGGACATCAGCGCCTCGTGGCGGGGAGCCGGCCGGGGGTCGGCCCACTGCGCGCCGCGCTGGCTGTTGACGTCCTCGCGGTGGGGCGCGGCCGGCGCCCACCAGACGAAGAACGGCTTGCGCGACTGCGCCTGGCGGCGCAGGATGCCGTCGGTGATCTGCGCCGTGACGTCGTTGGAGTAGTCGGCGGCGCGCGTGGTCCCGAAGTTCCCGGGGGTGAACAGGCGCCCGAGCGTGCGCACGAAGTCGCCGATCGTGTCGATCTCCTCGCGCTCGACGACGCGAGCGAGTTCGAGCAGCGCGTTCGCGTAGCCCGCGTCGCCCCACGTGCGCAGGCGCCCGTTTTGGTTCAGCGTGAAGTTGAAGTAGTCGTAGGAGGAGAGATCCAGGGCGCCGTGCCACTCGCTGTAGCCCGGCGGGATCTCGCGCGGGTTGCGCGCGCCGTAGCCGTTGAGGTACTTCCCGACGAGCGCCGTGTGGTAGCCGGCGCGCTGCAGCCAGGCCGGCAGGGTGTTGTCCCGCCGCGTGAGCCCGTAGTAGCCGCTCGGGGCGAAGTTGCCCGACACGCCGTGGTTGTGGGCGAACTGCCCCGTGAGCAACGAGGCCCGCGACGGGCAGCAGAGCGGGAACGAAGTGATGGCGTTGCCGAACGAGGTGCCCCGGCGGACGAGGAGGCGCTGGACGTTGGGCATCGCAGCGACGTCGGTCAGCGCCTGGTCGTCGGTCATGACGATCAGGACGTTCGGACGCCCGTCGGCGGCG
>CAZEKK010000030.1:0-9777 GCA_964512905.1 uncultured Solirubrobacteraceae bacterium | reverse complement strand
CGGCGGCGGTTGAGCTCGGCCTCGACCGCGGCGTAGCGGGGATCGCCCGAGACGTTGCGCAGCTCGTAGGGGTCGCGCTGCAGGTCGTACAGCTCGCTGAAGGGGATCGTCGGGCCGTTCTTCTGCGGCTGGGCGACGCCGACTTCGAGGTGGTAGCGCCGCGTCTGCACGAGGCCGTAGTCGAAGACCGCGCCGTACTCCGGGTAGCGCCGCGTCTCGATGAAGAGGTCTCGATCGGCCCACGTCCTCTGATCGCGGATGATCTGCGTCAGCGGCACGCCGTCGCTGGGCCGGCCGGCCCTCGCGCCGGCGATCTGGGTGATCGTCGGGGCGAGGTCGGCGTTGATCACCGGCGAGCGGACCGAGCGGCCCGCACCGAAGCCGGGCCCGCGGATGATCAGGGGAACCCGCGTCGACTCGACGAAGCCGAAGAACTTCGCGCCGGTGTAGTTGGACGGGTCGATCGCCGACCGCTGGTTGATCCGGTGCTCGCCCATCAGCCAGCCGTTGTCGGAGGTGTAGATGATCACCGTGTTCTCGAGCTGATCGGTGCGCTTCAGCTCGCCGACGATCTTGGCCACGGCGTCGTCGACGGCCAGGAGCGAGCCCATCCGACCGCGGTAGTGCGCCGTGAGGCTGTCGAGCACGGGCGGCGCCAGCTGATTCGGGAATGCCACGCGCAGGAGCGCCGGCTTGTCGGAGAAGTCGGCCTCGTCGAAGGACGGCAGGCGCCGGATCGGCGCGTTCGCGAACACCTTCGCGTGGCGCGGCGCAGGCACGGCGGGCGAGCCCTCGGCGCGGCCGCGCTCGGTGATCGCGACCGTGTGCGGCGCGGTCGGGGTGACCCACATGAAGAAGGGCTTGCTCGAGCGCCGCCCCTGGCGGATGACCTTCACGGCGCGGTCGGCGAGGACGTCGGTCTGGTAGTCGCGGGCCGCGGTGCCGTAGGTCCGCACCGTGCCGTTGTCATTGACCGAGTAGCCGAAGTACCCGTACGTGGACGGGTCGATCATGCCGAACCAATCGGTCCAGCCGGGCGGGATCTGCGTGCGGCTCTTCTCGCCATACTCGTTGAGGTACTTGCCGAGGAGGTGCGTGGTGTAGCCCGCGCGCTTCAGCCACACCGGCAGCGTGTTGCCTTGGTTCTTGAACCGGTAGTAGCCGCCGATCGGCGAGAAGTTGAAGACGACGCCGTGGTTGTGGGCGTACTGGCCGGTGAGGAAGGTGGCGCGGGCCGGGCAGCAGAGCGGGTAGTTGACGAACGACCGCTCGAACGTCACGCCCTGGGTCCCGAGGAGCCGGCGGGTCTTGGTCATCGGGGCCATGTCGTCCGCCCGCTGGTCGTCGGTCATGATCACGACGATGTTCGGCTTCTTGGGCGGCGCCGCGGAGGCGGTCGCAGCAGGCACTCCGGCAGCCAGCGCGGCGACGGCAGCAGCGCCAACTGCGACCCAGCGGCGAGCCGAACGGCGGGTCTGATCGATCCTCACGGCGTGAACCCTCTCCTCAAGTTATCTGCACCTCGGGTGCAGATATACCAGAACCGCGCGCCGCCCGGCGCATTTCTCCGCGGGGCAGCTCCCGGTTCAGAGCCCGAGGTCGCGCACCCCGAGCTCGTCGAAGCCGAGGTGGTGGGCGAGCTCGTGGCGAACCGTGACGACGACCTGCTCGCGAAGTTCGTCGGGATCGTGGCCGAAGTCCCGGCGCAGGGTGTCCCGGAAGATGACGATGCGGTCGGGGTAGTCGTCGCGGGCGACGCCGTCGCCCTGGTAGAGGCCGTAGGCGCCCTCGCGGCGGCCGCCGTCGGAGATCACCACGGCGACGTGGCCCAGCGCCTTCCGGGCCCAGTCCGGGAGGTCGTCGAGTGCGTCGGAGACCAGCTCCTCGAACTCGGCGTCGTCGTAGGGGTCCAGCGCCATGAAGTCGGTCTCGTCGGGCTCGGCGGCGAGGTCGTCGCGCGCCAGCCGCTCCGAGCGCTGGACGACGTGCTCGAACTCGGCCTCGGACTCCGGCGAACTCCAGTCCGCCATCTTCAGCGCGATCCAGATCAGCGGGCCCAGCAGGAGCGCCGCACCGGACACGAACACGGCGACGCCCTGCGCGACCCGCAGCGGGAACGAGGTGCTGAAGCCGTCGTAGAGCGCGATGAAGGCGAGCCCGAAGCACAGGCTCAGGGCAGCCGCGCCGGCGATGGCACGAGGGGTTGGCGGGCGCATCAGAACATCCTACGCCGGGTGCGACCGGGGCAGGACCGGCAGCGCCCGCCGCGAGCGGACGGCCGTGGTGCTAGAGCCCGCGCGGGTGGCGGGCGACGAAGCCCGAGCCCCAGGACCGCGGCCTGGCCGACCAGCGCGAACCGTTCTCGCGCTGGGCCGAGGTGTCGAAGCGCAGCCCCGCGATCGTCATGTAGACGTGCGAGCTGTTGATGTAGGTCGTGATCCACGTGCCCTTGCCCGGCAGGCCGTACGAGCGGAACTCGCCGGCCAGCGGGCGGTTCAGCAGCCCGCCGCCGCGCAGGGCGAAGGACACCGACCCCGAGCAGTCGTAGCCGGAGGCCTTCCACGACGCGTGGCCGCCGCCCCACAGGTAGGGCTTCTTGGCGATCTGGTTGCCGGCGAGGATGACCTTCTTGACCGCGAGCGGCGCGTCGCTGGGCGGGATGGCCATGCCGTTGGCGGCGATGCGGGCCTTCGATCCGGCAACGGACGGCATGCCGCTGTCGGCCTGGCTGGGATTCAGCCCGCCGGTCGATCCCTGGGCGCCGGGCGTGGACGCCTTGCCCTTCGCGCCGAGCGCGGTGCCGCCGGTGGCCGCCCGGGCGTTGCCGGCGGCGAGGCCGATCAGGAATGCGGCGGCACCCACGACGATCGCGGCGATCAGCATCACGGGCAGGCGGCGCCGCGGTGCTTGGGCGCGTCGGATGGTCTGTGCAGGCACGGACAACCTTTCTCCTTCGTGCGCCTACGGGGTTAGCTGACGGGCTCGCGCGGAAGAAGTCGCGCTACGCGGCGGGCTTGGCGGCCCTGATTCGCGATTCGCCCCAGGACGCTGTTCGACAGCGACCCACTGGTTCCCCCGTTCCCTGCCGTCGGAGCCGGCGGGGATTCGGCGTTTCCATGGACTTGGCCGCGCAGCATAACGGATTCCTCGGCGTCAGCGCGCCCGGACGCTCGTTGCCGTCCGGGCGCGCTGGCCGCCGGCGCTGGATGTCAGTTGACCAGCAGCAGGAACGGCCCGTCGGTGTTCTTGCCCGCGGCATCGAACGTCCGCACGTGGAACTGGGTGCCGGCGGGGCACGCCGACCCGGGGCCGTATCCGACGGTCACGCCGTAGACGCCGGTCCCCGCCTCCGGCGTGGCCACCGCGTGCGTCGGCGCGAAGCCAAGGTCGCGGATGCAGTAGGCGGCGGTCACGTTCTGGGACTTGTCGACCTGCGCGTTCGTGATGCCCTTCGAGTTCGGTCCGACGACGTCGCCGGACTCCGTGACGCGGGCGAAGGCCAGCGCGCTGCCCGGCGCGCCGGCCGGGCCCTGGGGGCCGGGCGCTCCCTGGGGGCCCTTGGGACCCGCGGGAAGCTGCCCGGACTTGAAGTCCTTGGCCAGCAGGGAGCCGTTGCGGACCCTCGTGGTGGTGATCGCGCCGCTGCGGACCTTCGCCGTCGTGATGGCGCCGGCCCTGACCTTGGCGGCGGTGACGGCACCGGCACGAAGCTGCGGCGCCCCGACGCTGTTCGGCGCGGGCTTGAACGCCGCATAGCTCGTGCCGCCGAGGGCGACGAGGAGGGCGGCGAAGGCAAGGGCGTGGGCGGACGACAGGCGCTGACGGATGACGGTGAACACGGCAATCCTTTCGATGCCGGGCGCCGGCGGATCCGGCGCCCTGTTGACTTCCGTTCAACGGTCGGAGGGCGCCTGACTTACGGCCGCACGCCGATTTCCCGCGACCCGTAGATTCCGCGCGATGCCCTGGCAGCCCGAACTCGACGAACTGGCCCGCCGCGAGGCGCTGGCGCGGGAGATGGGCGGGCCCGAGCGGGTCGCCCGCCAGCACGCGTCGGGCCGGCTCACCGTGCGGGAGCGCATCGACCGGCTCTTCGACGCCGGCACCTTCCACGAGACCGGCGCGCTCGCGGGCCAGGCGACGTACGGCGCCGACGGCGCGCTGGAGTCGTTCCTGCCCGCGAACATGGTCGTCGGCTCCGGCCGGATCGCCGGGCGCCGCGCCGTCGTCCAGGGCGACGACTTCACCGTGCGCGGCGGGGCTGCCGACGCGGCGATCTGGCAGAAGATGGTCTACGCCGAGCGGATGGCCCACGATCTGCGCATCCCGCTCGTGCGCCTCGTCGACGGCACCGGCGGCGGCGGCTCGGTCAAGACGCTCGAGACCATGGGGTTCAGCTACGTCCCGCCGCTGCCGGGCTTCGACCTCACCGCCGGGCTGCTCTCGATCGTCCCGGTCGTCGCGGCGGCCCTCGGCCCGGTCGCCGGCCTGGGCGCGGCCCGGGTGGTCTGCTCGCACTTCTCCGTCATCGTCCGCGGGACCGCGCAGCTCTTCGTCGCCGGGCCGCCGGTCGTGGCTGCGGCGATGGGCGAGTCGCCCGACAAGGAGGCGCTCGGCGGCGCCCGCACGCAGGCGCGGGCGGGCGCGGTGGACTGCATCGCCGCCGACGAGGACGAGGCGCTCGACCTCATGCGCCGCTACCTCTCCTACCTCCCGGGCAGCGTCTGGGAGGCGCCGCCGATCGTGGCCTGCGACGACCCCGCCGACCGGCGCGAGGAGTCGCTGCTGTCGGTGGTCCCGCGCGACGAGCGCAAGCCCTACCCGATGCGCGACATCGTCGCGGCGGTGTTCGACCGCGGCTCGGTGCTCGAAGTCGGCGACCAGTTCGGCCGCTCGCTCATCACCGCCCTCGCCCGCCTGCGCGGGCGGCCGGTCGGCGTCCTGGCCTCCGATCCCAAGCACTACGGCGGCGGGCTGACCGCCGCGGCGTCGGACAAGCTCGCGCGCTTCGTCGACACCTGCGACCAGTTCCGGCTGCCGGTCGTGAACCTCGTCGACCAGCCGGGCTTCGTGATCGGCTCCGAAAGCGAGCGGCAGGGCACGATCCGCCGGGGGGCGCGGGCGCTCGCGTCCGTCTACCAGGCGACGGTGCCGTGGGTCTCGATCCTCGTGCGCAAGGTGTACGGCGTCGCCGGCGCCGGGCACGGCGACGGCTCGCGGCTGAACCTCCGCTACGCCTGGCCGTCGGGCTCGTGGGGATCGCTGCCGATCGCCGGCGGCCTCGAGGCGGCCTATCGGCGGGAGCTCGAGGCGGCCGCCGACCCCGTCGCACTGCGGGCAGAGATCGAGGCGCGGCTGCAGGCGGTCCTCTCCCCCTTCCGGACCGCGGAGCGCTTCTCGGTCGAGGAGATCATCGACCCGCGCGACACGCGGCCGCTGCTCTGCGACTGGGCGCAGCGGGCGCACGAGCTGATCGCGCACGACCTCGCCGCGGGGCCGAAGGCCCGCGGGCTGCGGCCGTGAGAACCGGCCGCCGGGCCGGTGGACGCGCCCCGGGCGCAGGAGTAGGGTCGCCTGACCACGAGGGGGGCGTCGGCCTGCGCAGGCAGGCTCCGCACGTGGGTGGGGCCGGGCACCTCCCCCCAATCCCGCAGCTGCTCGGCCCTGCCCGCCTCGGCGCGGCGGCGTGCCCGCCGGACGCCAGTAGGCTGCGGTGCGTGGAGTCGAGCCCCAGCCCCTTCGCCCACCTCGGCGACGAGCTCAGCCCTCGGGACGTCGCCGATGCGCTCGCCGCCGGCGGCGTGCAGCTCGTGGACGTCCGCGAGCCCTACGAGCGTGCGGCCGGCTACATCGACGGCAGCCGCCACATCGAGCTCGAGCGCCTCGCCGCCCAGGCGGCGACGATCGACCGGGAGCGGCCGGTGATCTTCTACTGTCGGCTGGGCGCGCGCTCGGGCATGGCCACCCAGGCGTTCCGTGCCGCCGGCTACGACGCGCGCAACCTGGCCGGCGGCATCGCGGCCTGGGCCGCCGCCGGGCTGCCGCTGGCGCCCGACGGCGGCTACGTCGCCGACCACTGACGGCTAGGCCGGGGGCGGCGTGCGCCGCGGCCCCCGCCGCTCAGACGACCTCGCGCAGCCGCCCGGTCTCAACCTCGTAGACGAACCCGCGCACGCTGGCCTTGTTCGGGATGAAGGGGCTGGCCTTGACGCGGTTCAGCGACTGGCGCACGTCTATTTTGGCGCGCCGGCGGTCGGCTGACGGACCGGCGTAGGCTGCGTCGGTGCTTTGCCGGCCCGTCCAGCCCACCGAGCCTTGGCCGTCACGAGCCCGGCGTTCGCCAGCGACAGGCGGATCCCCGTCCGCTTCACCTGCGACGGGAACGGCTCCTCCCCGCCGCTGCGCTGGTCGGCCGCCCCGCGCGGCACGACGTCGATCGCCGTCGTGATGACCGACCCTGACGCGCCGGGCGGCACGTTCGTGCACCGGGCCGTGTGGGGCCTGCCCGCTGCGGCGCGCGGGCTGCCCGCCGCGGCCAAGCCGGCCCTGCTGCGGGCCCGGCGCGGAACCTCGGGCCGGGTCGGCTACGAACCGCCCTGCCCGCCGCCAGGCGCCGGCCCGCACCGGTACGTCGTCACCGTCGCGGCGCTGCGGACTCCCGTGTCTGCGGCCTACGGCGCCGCCGCCGGCGTCGTCCGCGCACAGATCGCCCAGCGGACCCTCGCCCGCGGGCAGCTCACCGGGCGCTACGGGCGCTGACCGGGCCAGGCCCAGGCGGCGCGGCGCTTCAGTCCCCGCGGTCGGCCTTCAGGTCGACGATGAAGTCGATCGCCTTCTTGGCGTCCAGGCGGCCGTCGTAGACGACCGTGTCCTGCAACGCGCTGGGCTTGTCGATCCCGTACTTGCGCAGCGTCGTGCGCAGGTCCGAGTAGGAGGCGTCGCTGTAGGTCTTGCGCAGCAGCGCCGCGGTCCCGGCCACCATCGGAGCCGCCATCGACGTCCCGGAGAGCACCTTGTACCCCCCGCCGAAGTAGGTGGAGACGATGTCCTCGCCGGGAGCCGCGACGTCGACGCCGGCGTCGCCGTAGTTCGAGAAGCTCGCCAGCGCGTCCGCAGCGGTGGTCGCCGCGACCGTGATGATGTTCGAGTCGGTGTAGGACGCCGGATACGTCGGCTGGCTGTCGATGTCCTCGCCGTCGTTGCCCGCCGCCACCACCAGCAGGACGCCCTTGGACTGCGCGTAGTCGATGGCGTCGTGCAGCGCCTCGGACGCGGAGCTCGAGCCGAACGAGCAGTTGATGATCTTCACGCCGCGGCTGACCGCGTAGTCGATGCCCTCGATCGCATCCGAGGTCGCGCCGGTGCCGCGGGAGTTCATGAACTTCACGGGCACGACGTAGCCCTTCCAGCACAGGCCGGCCACGCCCGCGTCGTTGTTGCCCTTGGCGGCGACGATCCCGGCGACGTGGGTCCCGTGCCCGTTGTCGTCCTCGCCGTCCCCGTAGCCCTTGACGAGGTTGATGCCGTAGTAGTCGTCGACGTAGCCGTTGCCGTCGTCGTCCCTGCCGTTGTTGCGGATCTCCTTGCTGTTGTAGGAGAGGTTGGCCTTCAGGTCGGGGTGGTCGGTGTCGGCACCGCTGTCGAGGGCCGCGACCGACGAGCAGCTCGTGCGCGTGGACCACGTGTCCGGCGCGTCGATGTCGTGGCCGTTGGGTTCCGAAAGCCCCCACTGCTGCGCGAACAGCGTGTCGTCGGGGGTGCCGGTGGCCCGCAGCTCGTAGTCCGGCTCGGCGTAGGCGACGCCGTCGGCGGCGGCGAGGCGGCGGCGCAGCGCGTCGGTGCTCCCGCCGGTCCTGGGCGCGGCGACGGCCAGGCGCCCGCCGCGCACGCGCGGGATGCGGCGGCGGACCGTGCCGCCCGCGCCGGCGAGGATCTCGGCCTGGCGGGCCGACGAGACGCCCGCGTCGAAGCCGACGAGCAGCTGGCCGCTCACCGCCGGGGCCGCGGCGCCTGCGGGTGCGGTCAGGGCCGCCGAGGCGGCGAGCGCAGCGGCGAGAAGCAGAGCGGAACGAGCGACGGGAGGCATGATCGTGCGTGCGGGTGCACCAGGAACCCGCAGGCGCGGTGCAAGTTTCGCGCCCGGCAGGCTCGACCCTTCTCGTCGGCAGCCGGAGCCTCGGCATTGAGCCGGCGGCGGTGCGGCGCCGGCGGGACGGCGGCCTGGCTGGGGCATCGGGCGCTGCGCAACGGTGCCCTCGCGCGCCGCGGCCAGGCGCGGGCCGCGGTGGCGGTCGGACTGGCGGTCGCCGCGCTGCAGGCCGTGCTCCTGGTGCTGTGGCTGAGCGGCGCCCTGAGCGACTGACGGGCAGGTTGCGCCTGCCAGCGGCCCGGATGCCATCCTGCCCCCATGCGCCGCCTCCTGGCCGCCCTCGCGGCCGCCCTCACGCTGGCCGCGCCCGCCACCGCGTCGGCGGCGTCGCGCGCGCTTGGCACGCCGTCGAACGGCCGCCTCGTCGGCGGCGTTCCGCTCGCCGCCGAAAGCCCGTGGTGGTTCACGTGGCACTTCGCCGACCGCGCCGGACCCAACCCGTCGTGGCGGCGGTACGGCACCGAGCGCCTCGTGGCGACGCTCGAGCGCGTGCTGACCAGCTACGAACAGGCCCACCCCGACGCCGCGCGGATCGGCGTCGCCGACCTCTCGCGACCGGGCGGAGGCCGCTTCCCGCCCGAGCCCGGCAGCCTCGGGCACCGCTCGCACCAGAACGGCCTCGACGCCGACGTCCTGCTCCCCCGCCGCGATCGCTGCGAGTGCGCACCCGACAGCGCCGCCGACGTCGACCTCAGGCTCGCCCAGGACCTGATCGACCGGTTCGTCGCCGCCGGCAACGTCCAGTACCTGTTCGTCGGCCCGTCACTGGCCCTCCGCGGGCCGCGCGGCGTCGTGATCCCGCTGCGCTACCACGACGACCACGTCCACGTCCGCATCCGCCCAGGTCCGGCGCCGGCGGGGTGGCGGCCGTGGCGGGCGGCGCCGCTGGCTCCGGCGCTGCCGGGCCGGGCGCCAGCCGTCCTGCGCTGAGCGCCGCGAGGGGCCAGGGCGCCGTCGGCCCGCGTCAGCTCTCCTCGGCCTCCAGCTCCGCCTGCGCCGCGGCAAGCTCGGCGGTTTCGTCGGCCGGAAGGACCGGGTAGGCGGGGTCGAGGTCGCGCAGGTGGTGCACCACGATGCTCGAGACCGCCGTGCGCATGAACCACTTGTGGTCGGCCGGGATCACGTACCAGCGGCCGTCGGGCGTGCTGGTGGCCCGCAGCATCTCGTCGTAGGCGTGCTGGTAGGCGTCCCAGTGGGCGCGCTCGCGGATGTCGGCGGCTGAGAATTTCCAGTTCTTGGCGGGCTCCTCGATCCGGTCCAGGAAGCGGCGCTTCTGCTCGGCCTTGGAGATGTGCAGGAAGAACTTCACGACCCGGGTGCCGTTGCGGGCCAGGTGCGTCTCGAAGGCGTTGATCGCCTCGAAGCGCTGCCTCCAGATCCGCGGCTCGCGCGCGTCGACCCCGGGCTGGGCGGCCAGGATCTCCGGGTGCACGCGGACGACCAGCACCTCCTCGTAGTAGGAGCGGTTGAAGATGCCGATCCGGCCGCGCTGCGGCAGCGCGACCTGGCAGCGCCACAGCCAGTCGTGGTCGAGCTCGAGGTGCGTCGGCGCCTTGAACGCGTGGACGTCGCAGCCCTGCGGATTCACGCCCGACATGACGTGGGCGATCGTGCCGTCCTTGCCGGCG
>CAZEKK010000029.1:7493-16792 GCA_964512905.1 uncultured Solirubrobacteraceae bacterium | reverse complement strand
CCCGCCCGCGGGAGGCGCGGCGCAGGGCGGAGGCGAGGGTCACCCGCTCGGCGGCGCGCCGGCCAGCGCTCGGGGGCGGCGGGGGCGGGTTGACGGGGGCGGCGGCCGCGGTCACGGTGGCCGCGGCCTGGTCGTCCTCCCCGGCCACGCCGTTTCCGGGCGTGGAATCGGGATCGAACGTGTCGCCGGCGACCACCTCGGCGCCGAGCCCGAAGGTTCCGGCCGCGGGCGCCCGGACCCCCAGTGCCAGCGTGGCCTGGCTGCCGGGGGCAAGCGCGCCGGGCTTCCAGGTTCCGGTTGCGGCCTGGAAGACGCCCTGCCCCGGCGTGGCGAGGTCCAGCCCGAGGCCGCCGAGCCCGGTCGCGATCGACGGGACGGCGGGATCCGGGCCGGCGTTGGCCACGGCGACCGCAGCGCCGAACGGCTGGCCGGCGGTGGCGGCGGCCGGCGCGGACGCGGACAGCGAGAGGTCGGCAACCTTCGGGATCACGTCGCCGCCGATTCGCAGCGCCGGCTCCCCGCCGGGGTCCTCGCCGGCTGCATCGCCGAGGTTCAGGCCGAAGGTCGTTCCCGGCCCGGAGCCAAGCTGGGCGTTGCCATTGCTGCCCCAGCAGCGCACGTCCCCGCCGATCAGCGCCGCGCACGTGTAGGCGAACCCAGCCGCGAGGCTGCGAGCCGCGCGTCCGGCGAGATTCACCGGGCCCGCGGAGCTCGGAAGCTCGTTGTCGCCGATCGGCGACACGTTCTCGTAGCCGAGGCGGCCGGCGGCCCCGTCGCCCCAGCAGCGGATGCTGCCGTCGTCGAGCAGGGCGCACGTGTGGGCTCCTCCGGCCACGATCGCCGTGGCCGCGCGGCCCGCACCGAGGCTGACCGGGCCGACGCTGGAGACCGGCTCGTCGTCGCCGATCGTCGTCGTGTTCCCGTAGCCGAGCCGGCCGAGGGTGCCGTCGCCCCAGCAGCGGACGCTGCCGTCGTCGAGGATGGCGCAGGTGTGGACGGTGCCGGCGGCGATCGCGATAGCGGTCCGTCCGGCGCCGAGGCTGACGGGGCTGCCGCTGGAGACCGGCTCGTTGTCGCCGACGAAGTTGAGCGGCGGCGTCACGGTGCCCGTGCCGAGCTGGCCGGCGAGGTTCGAGCCCCAGCAGCGGACGCTGCCGTCGTCCAGAAGCGCGCAGGTATGCGCTCCCCCGGCGGTGATGGCCGTGGCCGTGCGGCCGGACCCGAGGTCGACCGGATCGAGGTTTGCCGGAACGGACGTCACGCCCGGCAGCGTCGGATCGCCCAGCTTGCCGGCGACCGCCTCGCCCCAGCAGCGAACCTGCCCGGTGTCGAGAATCGCGCACGCGTGCCGGTCGCCGGCAGCGATCGCCCGGGCGGTCCGGCCAGGGCCGAGGTCGAGCGGGGGCACCGATCCGGGGGTCTCGTCGTCGCCGACATCGGCCGTCGAGCCCTGGCCGGTGCTGCCGAACTGGCCGTTGCCCCAGCAGCGGACCTGACGCGTGTCGAGCAGGGCGCAGACGAAGGTGCCGCCGGTGGCGAGCGCGCGTGCGGTTCGGTTGGCGCCGAGATCGACCGGCAGGCCGCCGCCGGCGGCGTCCGGATACTCGTCGTCGCCGATGTTGGGGTTGGGGCTGGGGAGTGCGGTGCCGTACCCCAGCCGCCCGTCGCTGCCGAGGCCCCAGCAGCGCACGTTCGCGCCTTCCACGATCGCGCACGAGTGCGTGTCGCCCAGGTCCACCCAGCCGGCCTGCACCGAGCGCACGCCCGAGCCGGCCGACTCGGCGCCGGCGCCGGCCGGCAGCGCGGCCGCCCCCGCGGCAGCAGCAATCACAACGGCGGCAACGGCAGCGCGGCGGTTCCTCACGGCGACCCTCCCTGGTGGTGGCGGCTGGCTGTCGTGACGAATGACGCCGCCGGCGGAGGATCCTTTCACCTCGTGGTCGACCGGGGCAAGCGCCAGCCGCGCCCTAGGCCAGCGCCACGCCCAGCAGCCGCTCGAGCTCGGCGACCGTCGCGACCGCGTCGGTGTGGTGAACCGTCGCCATGCCGAGGTCCGCCGCCGGCTTCAGGTTCCCAGGCAGGTCGTCCACGAACACGCACGCCGCGGGCGCCAGCCCGACCGCGTCGGCGGCCATGACGTAGATCGCCGGGTCGGGCTTGCGGACGCCGACCTCGCCGGAGATCACCGCGCCGTCGAAGAGGACGGGGAACTGGGACCGGTCGTAGCGGCCGTGGCCCCACGAGTTCGACAGCAGCGCCGTCCTGACCCCGGCGGCCTTCGCCGCGCGGACCGCCTCCACCATCACCTCGTCGGCCTGCATGCCGGCGAACAGCCGGTCGATGAGGCCGGCGGGCTCGGCGACGCCGAGCAGCGCGGCGAAACGGGGCTCGAACGCCTCCTCGCTCAGCGCCCCCGTCTCGAGGTCGAAGAGCATCTGCCGGGCGCTGGCATCGGTCATGAAGGCGTCCCGCACCGCCGCCGGCTCCAGGCCCTCCGCCGTGCAGAACGCCGCGAAGGAGGCGAAGACGCTGGTCGTGAGGACGCCGCCGTAGTCGACGAGCAGGCCGCGCCGGGGGTCAGGCATCGCCCTGGGCGATCGCCATCGCCCGCTCGGCGATCTCCGGCACGCCCCGATCGAGCATCTGGAAGAACGGGTCGTCGGTCGTGCCCGCCAGCAGCCGCTTGTACGAGCCCTCGAGAAACACCGCCGACTTCCACATCGCCAGGGTCTGGTACCAGCGGACGTCGCGCATCGAGCGGCCGGACCGCTCCTCGTAGCGGGCGATCAGCTCGGCACGGGTCGGGAACCCCTTGCGGGTCGTCACCGCGGCCAGCGCGAACAGCGTGCCCTGGTCGTCGCCGGGCTCCGGGTACGTGGCGGTCAGGTAGCCGACGTCGGCGAGCGGGTCGCCGATCGTCGCCAGCTCCCAGTCGAACACCGCCACCAGGCGCGCCGGCGCGCCGGGCGCGTACATCGTGTTGCCCAGGCGGAAGTCGCCGTGGACGATCGTCGCCGGCCCCGACTCGGGCCGGTTGGCCGCCAGCCATTCGGTCACCTCGTCGAGGACCGGCACCTCGCGCGTCTTGTTGTGCTCCCACAGGCCGCCGAAGCGCCGCAGCTGGCGCTCGAGGTACCCCGTCGGCTTCCCGTAGCCGTCCAGTCCGCACTCGTGCCACGGGATGGCATGGATCTCCACGAGCGCGTCGATCAGCTCCTCGGCGATGCGCCGGCGCTGCTCCGGTCTGTCGAGCGGATCCGGAATCGAGGTCGTCATCACGTCGCCCTGCACCTTCTCCATCACGTAGAAGGGCGCGCCGATCACGGCGTCGTCGTCGCAGCGCGCGAGCACCTTCGGCGTGCGAGCGCCGCGGCCCTCGATCGCCGCCAGCAGCCACGCCTCGCGCAGGACGTCGTGCGCCGAAGGGGGAAGCGGCGGGCGCGGCGGGCGGCGCAGGACCCACGACTCGTCCCCGCGCGTGATGACGTAGGTGATGTTGGAGTGGCCGTCGCCGACCGGCTCGGCCTCGACCGGCCCGCTGCCGAGCCCGGCGGCGTCGAGGTAGGCCTCGAGCGGGCGGCGGATGAGCAGCGGCGGCAGGTCGAGCGCGGCGGCCTCCTCCGGGGTGTCGACGATCGCCGTCACGGAAGGCGCAACGGTACGCGAACGCGGCGCGCGCAGGCAGGTTGCCGCCATCTGGCGCCGCCGGTACGGTCTGCCCGTGCGCCTCGCGGCCGTCGACGCGGTCGGCAACCGCTTCCGCCCTGTCACCGTGACCTTCACGATCGCCTGATGGCCCAGCAGCTCTGGCTCTTGCGCCACGGGGAGGCCGAGCCGCACGGCGCGCGTGACGACCGGCTGCGCCGGCTGACCGAGCGCGGCGAGCAGCAGTCGCGCGATGCCGGGGCGGCGCTGCAGGCGCTGGGCGTGGTGTTCGACGCCGTCTACACCAGCCCGCGCGTCCGCGCTGCCGACACGGCGCGCCTGGCCTGCGCCGCGCTCGGGGGGGAGCCCGAGGTCCACGAGCCGCTGTCGGCGGGCTTCGGCGCCGACGACGCCCGCGATCTGCTGGCCGGCGCGGACGCCGAGGCCCGCATCCTCGTGGTGGGCCACGAGCCGGATTTCTCGCAGACGGTGTACGACCTCACCGGCGCGCGCGCCGACGTGAAGAAGGGGGGCGTGGCGGGCGTCCGGCTCGGGCCGGGGGGGCCGGAGCTCATCGTGCTGCTGCGCCCGCGGGAGACGAGCCGGCTGTCGGGCTGAACCGGCGCCCGAAACGCGAACCGCCGGCTCCCTGGGGAACCGGCGGTCAGCTGCGGCTGGTGCGCGTCCGGGCGCGCGTCACGCGGCGACGAGCGCCGGAGTGCGGGTGATCGCGTCGAACGGCTGGTCGCGCAGGTCGTCCTCGGATCCGATCACGCCGACGGCGATGGCGCCGGTGGCGCGCTCGGCCCGGGCGATGAGCCCGGCGAGGCGGTCCTCGAGCTCGTCGGTGTCGGTCATCGTGTCGGGCACGAGCAGGACGGTGACGAGGTCGGTGCTGTAGGGGGTGAGATCCAGGGCGAACGCGTCGTCCGGATCGGAGGTGTGGTGAACGGCCAGTGTCGTGTTCATGGCTCGCACCCTTTCCTGCCACCCTCAAGGGAATCTCAAGCGGGGCTGACGCGTCCATAACGTTGCGCGGAACCGCGACGAACCGGCTGATTCCGGGTTCAGGCGGGTGACCGTCGCCACGAAGTTCTTGCAGGGGATGTGAAGTATCCTGGCCGCGGGTGCCCGCATGACCGAGCGACACGCCACGACCACCGGTCCCGCCGTCGACGCGGCGTCTGCCGACGGCCGGATCCTGCGGCGCGAGCGCACCCGGACGGCGATCGTCGAGGCGGTGTTCGCCCTGCTGTCCGACGGCGAGCTGCGCCCGACCGCCGGGCAGATCGCAGCACGGGCGGCAGTCTCCGAACGCTCGGTCTTTCAGCACTTCCCGGAACGCGACGGCCTGCTCTTGGCGGTCGCCGAGCGCCAGCGGGAGCGGGTGCTCGAGCTGCTGCGGCCGCTGTCGGCCGAGGGGCCGCTTGCCGAGCGCCTCGACGCGTTCGTCGCGCACCGGGCGCGGATCTGGGAGACGATCACCCCGGTTCGCCGGTCGGCGCTGCTGCACGAGCCGTTCTCGGCCCCGATCCACGCCCAGCTCACCGAGCTCCGGGCCCTCACGCACGCCGAGGTCGAGCGGGTCTTCGCTCCCGAGCTCGCAGGGCTCGACGGCGCCGAGCGCACCGAGGCGCTCGAGGCTGCGGCGGCGCTCGCGGAGTGGCCGACCTGGGAGAGCCTGCGCGCCCACCAGGGGCTCGGCCCCGGGGAGGCCGCGCGCGCGGTCCGCCGCGCGCTGGCCGGCGTGCTCGCTCCCGGCTGACGAATCGGCCGGTGGGCCGGTCCGCGCACGGGCCGCGCGCGCAGTGCGGAGCCCGGGTCCCGCAGCAGCGCCAGCACAGTGCAGCGTGTCCGCCCGGCGGCGCCCGTGTGCCACGATCGCAGTCATGCCCGAGCTGCCCGAGGTCGAGATCACCGCCCGGCGCATCGGCAAGGCCGTCGCCGGCGCCGAGGTCGAGTCGGCGGCCGCGCCGGGGCTCAACACCCTCAAGACGTTCGACCCGCCCCTGGCGGCCCTCGAGGGCCGCCAGCTGGCGGGGGTCCGGCGCCGCGGCAAGCACCTCGTCGTCGATGCCGACGGCGGGCTGTCGGTGCTCATCCACCTGATGTCCGCCGGGCGCCTGCAGCTCTTCGAGACCAGGGCGTCGCTGCGCGACCGAACCGCGCGACTGCTGGTGCGGCTCGCCGACGGCCGCGAACTGCGGCTGCGCGAGTTCGGGACCAAGCAGCGCGCGTGGGCCAAGCTGCTGGCGGCCGATGCCGTCGAGTCCGATGACTCGGTCGCCCGCCTCGGCCCCGAGGCGTGGCCCGACCCGCCGCCGCTCGGGCCGCTGCTGGACGCCCCGCGTCCGCTGCACTCGATGCTGCGCGACCAGGCGGTGCTCGCCGGGATCGGCCGCTCGTGGGTCGACGAGATCCTGTGGACGGCCCGGCTGTCGCCGTTCAAGCGCGGGGATGACCTCGACGCCGCGGAGGCCGCTGCCCTGCGCGACGCCGCCGTTGGGTGCCTGGGCGCCGCCATCGACCACTACGAGGAGGCGGTCTCGCTCCCCATTCCCGACAAGCTCCCGATGCCGCTGCGAGTGCACCGCCGCCAGGGCGAGCCGTGCCCGCGGTGCGACACGCCGCTCGAGGCCGTGCATTACGAGGAGTACGTCATGACCTACTGCCCGGCCTGCCAAACCGACGGCCGCGTCCTCAAGGACCGCCGGCTCTCGCGGCTGCTCAAGTGACCACGGTGGCGACCGGCAGCCCCCGATGCGGACTTTCCGCGCGACCACGCGGCGTTCTTCCGATGGCGCGCCCCCGCTTGCGTGAAACGGTTCACGGCTGTGACGGAACGGAGATTCTGTCCCGAGTGCGGCACGCCGCACGGAGCCGACGCCCGCTTCTGCGAGGAGTGCGGCCACCGGCTCGACGTCGATGGCTCGGCAGCCTCGGGGGTCGATACCGAGGCTCCGACGGCTGTTGCGCCGGCGGCCCAGTCGCCAGGTGCGGCCGGCACGCCGCCCTCGCCCGATGCCGGTGCGGCCGGTGCGGCACCCGCGGCCGCTGCGAGCGGCGGGGAGCCGGCGGCCGGCGGGACCGGCAGCGGTCGCTCGCCTTGGCCGTGGATCGCCGCCATCGTCGCGATCCTCGCGGCCGCCGGTGTCGGCCTGGCGCTGATCCTCGGCGGAGACGACGACCAGAAGCCGCAGGCCACGACCACGGCTCCCGGCTATCCGACCGTGATCGCCCGCGCCATCGGGCCGGTCGGGACGCTCAACGACGCCCTGTCGGATCGCCTCGGGGACCTCGACACCGCGGACGACATCGGCCCGGTGCGGCGGGCCCGGACGCTCGCGGTCGCCGGCGTCAGCACGGCGCAGGTCGTGACGGGCGGCCTGAATCCGCCGGTAGACGACCAGGCGCTTTCGGTCGCGACCGCCCGAGCCCTGGCGGCCGAGCGGACCCTCCTACGAGCGATGGCTCGAGCCATCACGTCACCGTCGGCGGACACGGCGGACGGGCTCGCGGGGCCCGCCAGGGCCGCGCGCGCGGCCTGGTCCGACGTTCGGGTCTGGATTCCGGGCGCCGGCGGACGGATCGAGAACGTCGACCGGCTGGCGGCGTGGGCGCGCGCCCAGGGCGCCGGCGCCGCGGGCGGCACGGCCTCGAAGACGCGGCGCTCCTGCGGCGGATTCGAGGGGATCGTCGGCGTCGTAGCCACCGGGGTCGATTGCACCACGGCGCTGCGGGTCGCGGCCAACGCGGTGAACGGCGGCGCCCCGGGGTCCGGCTTCTCGTGCCGAATCGGCGGCACGTCGGGCGGCCTGAACGCGTGGGCCTGCTCGTCGTCGAGCGGCGCGACCATCACCTTCAGCGCCACGAGCGACGCAGCGCCCGAAGACACCTCGCCGGGGCAGACGCCGGCCACCCCGACGCCGGAGGACGTGCCGCAGGAGACGGAGGACCCCTCGCCGCCCGAGGACACTCCGTCGGAGACGCCCGACGAGGCCGCGCCGGACTCCGGCGGGGAACCGACCGGCTGACCTCGCCCGTCCGACCGCACCGCCCAGCCGTACTCCAGACGCTGCCTCGCCGCCTCGCCTCTCCCGAGGCTCCGGCTCGAGGCGGACCCGACCCCCAGCCCGACCCGGAGGATCCCCGATGCTCGACGTAGGCGACCACGCCCCGGCCTTCACGCTCCCCGACCCGAACGGCGACCCCGTTTCGCTCCCGGACTTCGCCGGCCAGACCGTCGTTCTCTACTTCTACCCCAAGGCCGACACGCCGGGCTGCACGACCCAGGCCTGTGGCATCCGCGACCACGAGGCCGACTACGCCGCGGCCGGTGCCGTGGTGCTCGGCGTCTCGCCCGACGCGCCCGCGAAGATCAAGAAGTTCGCCGACAAGCACGGCCTGGGCTTCACGCTCCTGGGCGATGAGGACCACGCGGTCGCCGAGGCGTACGGGACGTGGGTGGAGAAGTCGATGTACGGCAGGAAGTACATGGGCGTCCAGCGGGCCACGTTCATCATCGACGGCGAGGGCGTGATCCGCCACGTGATCCCGAAGGTGTCGCCCAAGACGCACGATGAGCAGGTGCTCGCCGCGCTCGGGGATCTGGCCGCCGCCTGACGAGCGGCCGGGTGGGTGGCATCGGCGGCGCCATAGGCTCTGCCGATGCGACTTCCACTGATCGCCGCTACATCCACCGGCGGCCTCGAGCAATGGGTGCAGATCGCCGGTGCGGTCCTCATCCTGATCCCCTTCGCCGCGGCCCAGCTTGGACGGCTCGACCAGTACGGCGTCCCGTATCTGTCGCTGAACGTGGTCGGATCGGCGTCGCTCGGGGTCGTGGCGGCAGCCGGGTCGCAGTGGGGCTTCCTGCTGCTGGAGTCCGTCTGGTGCGGCGTCTCGGCGTGGGGCCTGGTGAAGCCCGGCGGCCCCCATGACTCGGCGTCCGCGGGGTAGGGTGGCGCGCATGGGCTTCGTCGCGGTCGGCTTCGGCATGGGCTTCCTCGTTGCCGCCCAGCTCGGGCCGATGTCGCTCCTGCTGATCCGCACCGTGCTGCGTGGGTCGCTGGCCGCAGGCCTGGCCATCGGGGCGGGGGTGGCGGTGATCGACACGCTCTACGCCGCCGCGGGCGCCGCCGGAGCGGCCTCGGTGCTCTCGATCGGCAGCGTGCGGACGGTGCTGGGCCTGCTCGGCGCCGCCGTGCTCATCGGGCTGGGCGCTCACACGCTGTGGAGCGCCTTCCGCGTGCGGCTGGGCGGCGAGCTTCCATCCGAGGTCGCCACGCCCAGGCGGGCCTTCGGCACCGCCCTGGCGGCGACGGCATCCAACCCGCTGACGATCGCCTCGTGGGCCGCGCTCTTTGCCGCGGCGTCGGTCGGCGCGTCCGCGGAGTCCGCGCCGGAGGTCGTCGCCCTCCTGGCCGGCGTCGGACTCGGGAGCCTGGCGTGGATGAGCATGCTCGCCGCCGGTGTGGCTGCGGCCCGCCGGCGGGTGAGCGACCGGCTCGTGTGCGCCGTGGACCTCCTCGCCGGTGCCGGCCTGGTCGCCTTCGGCGTGCTGCTCGGCGCACGGACGGTGCGCGACGCCTGACGGCTCCGGCGCGCCGCCCTCCCGGGGCGCCGCGCGGCGCGCGCAGGGCCGCGCGGCGCGC
>CAZEKK010000029.1:0-7393 GCA_964512905.1 uncultured Solirubrobacteraceae bacterium | reverse complement strand
GCCGGACGGGCGATAGATTCCCCGCGTGGACCTGCCCCTGACCATCGCCGACTTCGCGCGTCAGGCCGAGGCCGTCATGGAGCCCGGGCCGCATGGCTACTACGCCGGTGGCGCGGGCGATGAGATCACGCTGCGTGATAACGACGCGGCCTGGCAGCGCCTGGCGATCCGTCCGCGGGTCATGGTCGACGTCAGCACGCGCGACCTCTCCACGACGGTGCTCGGCCGCACGCGGCCGCATCCGCTCGTGGTCGCGCCGACCGCCTTCCACAAGCTCGCGACCCCCGAGGGCGAGGTGGCCACGGCGCGCGCCGCCGGGGCGGCCGGGGCGGTCTACACGCTGTCGTCGCTGGCCACCACCGGCGTCACGGCGCTGGCGGAGGCCGCGCCGGACACGACGCGCTGGTTTCAGCTCTACGTCTTCAAGGACCGCGGGGTCACCCGGGCGATCGTCGATGCCGCGGCCGCGGGCGGCTTCGAGGCGATCGTGCTCACCGTCGACATGGCCACGCTCGGAACTCGCGAGCGCGACCTGCGCACCGGGTTCGTGGTCGGCCACTCGACGGCCATCCCGATGGTGGACGCCGCCGGCGGGTCCGGCGTGCTCACGATGCCCGAGGTCGTCGACCTCATCGATCCGTCGCTGACGTGGAGGGACGTCGAGTCCTTCGCGGACCAGAGCGGCCTGCCGGTCATCGTCAAGGGGGTGCTGCGGCCGGACGACGCCCGCCGGGCCGCCGAGCACGGCGCCGCCGGCGTGGTCGTCTCCAACCACGGCGGGCGCCAGCTCGACACCGTGCCCGCGGGCGCCGACGCCCTGCCGCCGATCGTCGACGAGGTCGGGGACGAGATCGACGTGCTCGTCGACGGGGGCATCCGCCGCGGAACCGACGTCCTCAAGGCGCTCGCGCTCGGGGCGCGGGCCGTGCTCGTCGGCCGTCCGATCCTCTGGGGGCTGGCCTGCGGCGGCCAGGACGGGGCGCGCCGGGTGCTCGATCTGCTGCTCGGCGAGTTCGACACCGCGCTGGCGCTGGCCGGAGTGCCGCGCGCCGACGCCCTCGACGGCACCGCCGTCGGCCCCGGGTCCTGGGCCTCCTGAGCCGCGCCGCGCCGCGGCCGCCGGGCGGTGCTCGCGTACCCTCCCGACCGTGCTCGCGCCGCTGTCTTCCAGCAGCTTCTCGTCCTTCCTGGACTCGGTCGACAAGTTCCTGCAGAACCTCGCCGCGATCGACTGGGTCTGGCTGATCGCCGGCCTGGCCGCCTTCTTCTGCTACATCACGATCCGGGCACGCGCGTACTTCAACGTCCTGCGCGCCGCCTACCCGACCGAGACGTTCGAGTTCCGGCGCATCGCCGGCGCCTACTGGGCCGCATACGGGTTCAACAACGTCGTGCCGGCGCGGGGCGGGGACGTCATCAAGCTGTTCCTCGTCCGCGGGTCGGTGCCGAACTCGAGCTATCCGGCGGTGGGATCGAGCTTCTTCGTGGAGGCCGTGTTCGACGCCTCGATGGCCGTGTTGATCCTCGCCTTCGCGTTCACGCAGGGCGTGTTCCCGAAGCCGCCGGACTTCGCGTCGCTGGACGCCTTCGACCTCTCCTACTTGGCCTCGCATCCGCAGTTCACGCTCTTCCTCGTCACCGCGCTGGCGATCGTGTTCCTCGTCGCCTTCGGGATGCTGTCGGTGCGCGTCCGGCGGTTCTGGGAGCGGGTCAAGCAGGGCGTCGTGATCCTGCGCGACCGCCGGCGCTACTTCCGCGAGGTCTGGCTCGTCCAGTTCGGCGGCTGGCTCTTCCGGTGCGCGGCGTTCTGGTGCCTGCTCGAGGCATTCCACATCGGCGGCTCGGTCCGCAACGTGCTGCTCGTGCTCGGCGTCAACGCCGTCGCGGCGATCGTGCCGTTCACGCCCGGCGGCGCGGGAGTGCAGCAGGCGCTGCTGCTTCAGGTCTTCGGCGGCACGGCGTCGGCCGCGACGGTCGCCGCGTACTCGGTCGGCCAGCAGATCGCGATCGGCGCGTTCAGCTTCGCCCTTGCCTTCCTGGCGATCGTGTTCGTCTTCCGCTTCCGCTCCTTCAAGGAGGTCATCGCCCGCGGCAAGGAGGAGCGGGCCGCCGAGGCCGCGGCGCGGACGTGACGGCGGTCGTCACGGCGCCGGCGCGTAGCCGGCAATGAGCCAGCCGTCGTTGGCGCGCACGAGCGCGATGGCGGCCCCGCCGTTCACCGTTGCCTTGGCCGTGTCGCCATCGACCGTGACGGCGCGGATTTCGAGGTCGGCGGGGCGCGGGAGCGCGGCGAGGTCGACGCCCACCGCGGCCGCGCAGGCCGCCATGGCCGCTCGGCCGGTCACGGTGACGGTGCCGCCCTGGGCCTCGAGCCCGCAGACGGTGCCGGCGTTGCCGGCGGCCGCGGCGGTGACGTAGTTCGTCACGGTGGTGCGGACGAGGCGGTCGTCGGTGGCCGACGGCGCGGTGCCGGTCGCCGGGGGCGCGACGGGCGCCGTGCGGGCGGCGGTCGTGGTGGTGCCGCCGCCATCGTCGCCGGTGGAGATGAGGAATCCAGCCCCGATCCCCACGGCCAGGGCGACGAGCATCGCGACGATGAGGCGGCCTCGAGGCACGGCGCGGCACCGTACCAGCGTTCCGGCGAGGCCGGAGGGAGCGGCCGCGGCTACTGCAGGCCCTGCCGGGCCTCGCGCACGAGCGTGACGGCCTCGGGGAAGACGATGGCCATGACGCGGCGGATCTCCTCGGCCTGCTGCTCGGCGTTGCCCTGCAGGTTCACGCGATTGATGGCGGCGACGGTGAGATCGACCGCGAGCTTGATGGCGTTGTCGGCCCACGCGATCTTCTGGGTGTCCTGCATCTGTTCGGCGAACTCGGCCATCCGCCGCTGCAGTTCTTCCGGGTCGCCGAAGAGGCCTCCGAATCCTTCCATGCGCCCATGGTACCCGGCGGCGCCAGCCGGCCCCGGGCGGCTACCCTCACGCGGGATGCGGCAGGAGGTGCACGGGGCCGGCGCGGTCCTGGAGGCGGAGGTCGTCGGGGCCGGCCCGCCGGTGCTGCTCGTCCACGGGATGGGTGACACCGCCGCGGGCTGGGAGCCCGCGGCGGAGGCGCTGTCCGATGCGGCGACGGTGATCCGCTACGACCGCCGCGGGTACGGCGCGAGCACGGCGCCCGAGCCGTACGAGCGCACGACGGTGGAGGAGCAGGCCGAGGACGCCGCCGCGGTCCTGCGGGCGCTTGCCGGCACGCCCGCGATCGTCTGCGGCGAGGACATCGGCGCGCTCGTCTGCCTGGACCTCGTGCGCCGCCACCGTCCGGCGGTGCGCGCGGCGGTGCTCGTCGACCCGCCGCTCTTCGCCCTGGTGCCGGGCGCCAACGAGCGCCTGGCCGCCGAGCGCGTCGTCATCGAGGCCCGCCTTCGCGACGGCGGACCGGCAGCGGCAGCGGCGGCGCTCCTCGACACGGACGGGCACGACGCCGAGCGCCGGGCCCGCGGCGCCGCCAACCACGGCGCGCTCTTCGCGGACTGGGGCGGCGTCGCGACGTGGCCGTACGGGCGTCGCGACCTGCGCGCGATCGACGTTGCGCTCGCCGTCGTGTCGAGCGACCGCGCCCGCCCGCACGAGCGAGCGGCGGCAGAGGCGCTGGCCGGCCTGGCGCCGCGCGCCGCGATGGCCGCCGGCGGCCCGGTGGCGGCGGTGCGGGCGCTGCTCGCCTGAGCGCGAGCGGGCGGTGGCGGCGGCGCGGGCGCCGCTCGCGTGCCTGCGGCACGCCGCGGGGCCGGCGGCCCGGTCAGCCGATCTCGTGCGTGATGCCGTGCGGCACGAGCACGTCGAGGAACGCGGCCGGATCGTAGGCCTGGGCGGGCGCGAGGCCGCCGGCGCGGTCGTAGCCGTCGGCGGCCATGAGCGCGGCGCCGTGGACGGCGGTCACGGCGGTCAGGCCGTAGACGTCCGAGCCCCGCACGATGCCGTGGCCGACGCTCCCATCCTCCCCGTGGGCGACCGCGACGATGGTGAACCGCGCCGACCGGCGCTCGTCGAGGGGCGGGCCTTCGGGCAGGCGCTCGATCGCCGTGCTCAGCGCGCCCGCCAGCGGCGTGCGCAGGGCCGCGCTGACCGCGGGCAGCGTGAACGGCACCGCCGGGGCCAGCGCGGGGTGCGCGGCGAAGGTCGAGGTGGTGATGAACGCCCGGATCGTCCGGACGTCGACGTGGCGGGGCACGGTCACGATCTCGCCGCAGGGGTACTTCGCGACCGCCTGGCGGCCGACGGGTTCCGGGAAGGTGAAGCGGGCGCGGCGCGGGCCGTGGTCGGCGGGGCGCCAGTCGCCGTCGACGTAGAACCAGTCGCCGCCCTTCATCATCTCCAGCGCCGACTTCATCGTGCCGCGCGTGGCGCCGAACCCCGCGACCGCGTAGGCGAGGACCAGTTCGCGGACCGGCTCGCGGCCCTGCGCGGCGAGATGGCAGATCAGGTCGCCCGGCAGGTAGTCGAAGCCCATCGCCGGCACCAGTCCGACGCCGGCCTGCTCGGCGAGCGGGCCGCACTCCTCGATGACCCGCTTCATGTAGGGCTGCTCGCCGGTCGTGTCGACGCAGTGGACGCCCGCGGCGATGGCGGCCTCGACGACGGGCACGCCGAAGTGGCTGAACGGGCCCGCGCAGTTCACCAGGGCGCGGCAGCCGTCGAAGGCGGCGCGCAGCGCCGCCGGGTCGTCCACGGCAGCGGGGCGGACGGTCACGTCGCCGCCGCACGCCTCCGCGACGGCCCGCAGCTTGTCGGCGCTGCGGCCCGAGATCACGACGGGCAGGCCGCGCCGCACCGCTTCGGCGACCACGAGCTTGCCCGTGTAGCCCGTCGCGCCGTAGACGGCGATCGGCCCAGCGGTGGGCACGCCTAGCCGCCCCGGCTGTGGAAGTAGAAGTCGGGGAGGGCGGCAGTCATGACCGACGCGGTCATGCGGTGCGCCAGTTCGATCTCGCCGGTGCGGACGGCGAGATCCGTCAGGGTGACGATGCCGGCGATCTGGCCGCCTTCCAGGAGCGGGAGCCGCCGGATGCCGTGGCGGGCCATGAGGTCGGCGGCGGCCTCGACGTCGGCCTCTACGCCGGCGGTCACGACGGGCGCGGACGCGTGGCCGGCGGCCGGCCCGGCGGCGTCGGCGCCGCGGGCGACGATCCGGACGGCGACGTCGCGGTCGGTGAGGATCCCCGTCGGCGCGCCGGTGCCGTCGACGAGGACGACCGCGCCCACGTCGTGGTCGTCCATCAGCCCGGCCACGTCCCGAACCGACCCGGCGTCCGGAGCGGTGATGACCGCGGCGGTCATGACCTCGCGCACCTGCACGCGGGCGAGTGTACTTGCGGGCCGTGCGGGCGCGTCCGGCCCGCACGGGCGCCGGACCTGGCCGGGCGGCCCCAGCCGGGTCCAGGTACCATGCGCCGCCCGTGGCGACGATCAAGGATCAGCCCGCTCCGTCGCGCTCGGACCGCGAGCAGGTGGCGTGGGAGCGGGCCTGGGCCCCCAAGGCGGTCGCCGGCGCGCTCGTCGCCGGTGTCCTGCCGTTCGCGGGCGCGATCATCAACGCGACCTCGCTGGCCGACACGCCCCAGAACCAGCCCGGCCAGTTGCTCTTCTACGACGACCACGCGCTCGAGGTGCTGCTGCCGGCGGTCCTTCAGGGGATCGGCGCGCTCGGCATGGGCGTGGTGCTCTACTACCTCTTCCAGGCCACGAAGCACCGGCGTCCGGAGCTGCCCACGCTCGCGCTCTACGCCTGCGTGGGCGGCCCCATCATCCTCTTCGTCGCCCAGGTCGCGTCGCGCGGGCTGCTGCTCGCGGAGGCGAGCGACTTCGCCGCCAAGGGCACCTTCACCTACGAGGAAGCCAAGGACGCGTTCCGGTCCACCGGCCCGACGGTGGGCGCCTTCGGCACGCTGCTGGGGGTCATGGCGTTGGGCTTCTCGTTCGTGATCATCTCCCTGAACTCGATGCGCGTCGGCCTGCAGACGCGGTTCATGGGCGTCCTGGGGATCATCACGGGCGTCCTGCTCATCATTCCGCTCGGCTCGCCGATCCCGATCGTGCAGCTCTTCTGGTTCCTCGCGATGGCGGCGCTGATCGCCGGGTACTGGCCGTCCGGGGTGCCGGAGGCCTGGACCTCCGGCGCGGCGGTGCCGTGGCCGTCGCGCCAGGAGCAGATGGAGGCCCGCCAGCGCGTCGCCGAGCGGCGCCGCGCCGAGAAGGCCGGCGAGCCCGACCCCTACGTCGAGGAGGCCGCGGCGACGGTCGCGGCCGCCGAGGAGCCACCGAAGCCCGCGCTCCCCGCCTCCCAGGCCGGCCGGCGCAAGAAGAAGAAGCGGCGGTAGGCCCGCTCGCGCCCGCGTGACGGCGGCCGCCCTGCCGGCGCCCTACGCCGGCATCGGCACGTCGGGCAGCCGCGCGAGGGCGGCCTCCATGTCGGCCTCGGAGAACTCGGGATCCTCGAGCTTGCCGGCGAGGTAGGCGTCGTAGGCCGACAGGTCGAAGTGGCCGTGGCCGCAGAGGTTGAAGAGGATCACGCGCTCCTCGCCGGCCGCCTTGGCCGCTTCGGCCTCGTCGATGACGGCGCGGATCGCATGGGCGGGCTCCGGGGCCGGGATGATCCCCTCGGTGCGGGCGAACCGCACGGCGGCGGCGAACGTGTCGTTCTGCTTGTAGGCCTTCGCCTCCACGAGGCCGGCCTTGACCAGGCCGCAGACCATCGGCGCGTCGCCGTGGTAGCGCAGCCCGCCGGCGTGGACCGGGGGCGGCACGAAGTCGTGGCCGAGCGTGTACATCGGCATGAGCGGCGTCATGCCGACCGTGTCGCCGAAGTCGTAGCGGTAGACGCCGCGGGTCAGCGTCGGGCACGCGGCCGGCTCGGCGGCCACGAAGCGAGTGGTCTTTCCGTCGCGCAGCACCCTGCGGACGAACGGGAAGGTGATCCCGCCGAAGTTCGAGCCGCCGCCGACGCAGGCAACGACGACGTCGGGCATGTCGCCGGCCATCTCGAGCTGGGCGATCGCCTCCTGGCCGACGATGGTCTGGTGCAGCAGGACGTGGTTGAGCACCGAGCCCAGCGCGTAGTTGCACTCCGGATCCTGGGCGGCGACCTCGACCGCCTCCGAGATGGCGATGCCCAGCGACCCGGTCGGGTGGGCAGCCTGGGAGCGGCCGGCCTCCGTCCGGTCCGAGGGCGAGCGATGCACCGTGCCGCCCCAGGTCTCCATCATCGAGCGCCGGTAGGGCTTCTGGTCGTAGCTCGAGCCGACCATGAACACCTCGCACTCGAGACCGAAGAGCCCGCAGGCGAAGGCCAGCGAGGAGCCCCACTGGCCGGCGCCGGTCTCGGTCGAGAGCTTCCTGAT